>DASZXE010001062.1:0-15659 GCA_035546475.1 Kofleriaceae bacterium | reverse complement strand
CAGCACCTCGACGGCGCGCCGGGAGGCGACGCCTTCGCCGAACACCGTCTTCCAGGTCTGCTTTGCACTCGCGGGCGATCGGATCGCGACGGCGAGTGCCGACGGCACCGTCGGAGTGTACGGGACCGACAGCGGTGCGCGCGTGGTCTCCTGCGAGGGCCACGAGGGCTGGGTCCAGTCTGTCGACGGTCGCCGCAAGGGGATCTCCTCGCATCCGCCTCGAACGATCGAACGCTGCGCTTGTGGGACGCTGTGACGGGGACCGAGCTCAAACTGCACACGATGGGCGCACGCGCGAACGCGGTCGCCTGGTCGCTGGTGGGGGCTCGGCTCGCCGTCGGCTGGAGACGGGCGAGGTCGTGCTGCTCGACGTGGGCAAGCCGACCGCCGAGGTGCTGCGGTTCCGCGCTGACGAAGGTAGTGTCAACTCGCTCGCGTGGACGCGAGATGGCCGCGCACTGGCGAGCGCGGATGACAAGGCGGTCCGCGTTTTCGACACAAGCGGACGGACGTGGCGAGCTTCGATATCGACTCGTATGCGTACCGCCTCTCGTGGGCGCCAACCGGCGCGTTCATTGTCGCAAGTCTGTGTGGAGATCGCGTCGCGCTATGGGATACGAGCGGGATGTCCGCCGCTGCGTAGCTCGAGCCTTCGCGCCACCGTGATGCTGCGACGTCCGGCTTTGGGTCGGACCTGCTTGCGGGTCATGGGAACACGTCTCAGCGCACGCCTCGGGCGCCCGTGCAGACAGCCCCGGGATGTCGATCCATGTGGCTGCGGCGACCTCGGCCGACGGCTCACACGACGTGAGCGCCCGAACATCCACCCGAGGCGGACCTGCACCATCCTGGACATGCGATGTGCATGTGCACATGTGGTGAGCATGTCCACGTTGGTCGGTGCGTGACGGGGCTTCTGGGCGGGGAATGGGCGAGGCGAGGTGAGCGTTCAGCTCTCCGTCGATGACGCTGCGTGCTTGCTATGATGAGCCGGTCTTGCGCAGCACGCTCGGACTCTTGCTCCTCATCGCCGGCGGCGTCGCGGCGTGCGGAGAGAAGCGCCCACCGACGACCGCGCCGGTGAGCGACTTCGACGTGCCCGACCGCGCGGGGCCGGACGCCGGGCCGGCGCGGGCGTCGGCGTCGAGCGGCGGCGAGCCGAGGGGGCGAGGCGGCGCAGACGAGGCGAGCGCGCGAGGCGATGCGGCGGGGCCCGGTACGCGGCCGCCGGGGGAGCCGCCACAGCCGGAGCCACAGCCGCAGCCGCCGGCGTTCGATCCGGCGCCGACGCTCGCGCTCATGGGCTGGGGCGCGGACACGCGCTCGATGGCGCTCAGGTCGGCGCACCACGTGTATCCGGAGCCCAGCATGAAGGGCGAGCCGCTGGGCAAGATCATCGAGGGCAGCCGCCTGCCGATCCGCGAGGGCGTGGCGGGCACGACGAAGGCCTGCAAGGCGTGGCTGGCGGTCGCGCCGGCGGGCTGGATCTGCGCGCGCGGGGTCGCGGCGAGCGTGGACGAGCCGCTCGTCGAGGTGCAGCCGCCGATGCCGCCCGGCGCGCTCCTGCCGCAGGAGTACTACAACGTCGTCAAGGGCGCGCAGCGCTTCAAGGACGAGGCGGCCGTCGAGGCGGGGACGCCGCTGCCGGAGCCGAAGGCGAAGTCGGCCTACATGGTGACTCGCGACGACGAGGTCGACATCGACGGTGTCACGTATGCGAAGACTGCAGTGGGCCTGATCGCCAGTGACGATCTGCGCCTGTATCGGCCGTCGACGTTCGCCGGAATGGACCTGCACGCCAGTCCGCCGCCGAGCTGGCCATTCGCGTGGGTGGTGGCGAAGGGCGGCAGTGGCAAGAGAGCGAAGGAGCTCGCCATCCTCGCGACGCCCGACCGCAAGGGAGCCGAGGTCGGCGTCGCGAGCTACCGATCGATCGTGCCGGTGCTCGAGGAGACGGACGACTACGTGCGGATCGGCTCCGACCAGTGGCTGCCGAAGAGCAGCGTGGGCATCGCCCGCCGGCGGACGCGGCCCGCGGGCGCGGGCGACGACGGCCGCTGGATCGACGTCGACCGCGATCAGCAGGTGATGATCGCGTACGACCACGACGAGCCGGTCTACGCGACGCTGGTGGCCACCGGCATCCGCAAGACCTTCACGCCGCCGGCGATCTACCGGCTGCGCTCGAAGGCCGCGGTCACCAAGATGGGCGCGGAGGAGAGCGAGGCGGCCTACTACATGGTGTCGGAGGTGCCGTGGGCGACGCGCTTCCGCAGCGGCCTCTACTTCCACGCGGCGTACTGGCACGATGACTTCGGCCACCGCAAGAGCCATGGCTGCGTGAACCTGGCGCCCAGGGACGCGAAGTGGGTCTACGACTGGACCACGCCGACGATGCCGCCCGGCTGGAGCGAGCTCGAGGTGCCGCTCGAGGGCGCGATGATCGTCCGTGTCTACGACGAGAAGGCGCCCGATCCGCCGGTGTTCGACTACGCGAAGGAGGCGATCGAGCGAGTGACGATCCGCAAGCGCGAGCAGCGGCTCAAGGAGGAGCGCGAGGCCCGCGAGGCCGCCGAGGCAGCCGAGGCCGCCGGGCTCGAGCCGGCGCCCGCGACGCCGTAGCTGGCCCGCCGTCACGTGCGAGGTCGCGAGCGCTGGGGGCAGTGGGTCGACCGGGCGCCATCACGGGCGGACCGTGCTGCTCGTCGCGGCGCAGGGCGACAAGCTCGCCAAGCTGCACGGCTCGATCCCGGCGACGATCCTGCGCGCGCGCCACCGCGGCGACGCGCTGTGCGGCCTCCTCGCCGGCGCGATCGGCCGGTCGTGGCGCCGAGCGGCGCGGTCGTCGTCGCCACCTGCACGGCGAGCGGAGCGCCGCCGGAGCAGCGCGCCGGAGCGCGGCGTCATTGCGAGCTGCGCGGGCGAACGTAGACTGCGGGATGGAACGACGCTATCGCGCGGTGCTCTTCGACGTCGACGGCACGCTCGTCGACAGCAACGATGTCCATGCGCGCGCGTGGGTCGAGGCCTTCGAGGAGGCGCACCTCGACGTGGCGTTCCAGCGCGTGCGGCCGCTCATCGGCATGGGCGGCGAGAAGCTGGTGCCGGCGGTGACCGGGATGGACGCCGATGACCCGCGCGTCGAGCGGCTCGGCAAGCGGCGGACGGCGCTGTTGCTCGAGCGGCACCTCGGCGACATCCGCGCGCTGCGCGGCGCGCGCGAGCTGCTCCAGCACCTCAAGAACGTCGGCTACCTGCTCGCGATCGCGACCTCGGCGAAGGACGAGGAGCTGCACGCGATCCTCCGCGCCGGCGGGATCGACGACCTGTTCGACACCAAGACGTCGTCGAGCGACGCCGACAGCAGCAAGCCCGATCCGGACATCGTCGAGGCCGCGGTCCGGCGCGTCGGCGTGCCGGCGTCGCAGTGCGTGATGATCGGCGACACGGAGTTCGACGTCGCGGCGGCGCGGCAGGCGGGCGTCGACTTCATCGGGCTGCGCTCGGGTGGCTCGAGCGACGACAAGCTCGCCGGCGCGATCGCCATCCACGACGACCCGGCGGCGCTGCTCGCGCACATGGACGAGTCGGAGGCGCTCCAGCACTCCCCGGCACCGAAGGACGCGTCCGTCGGCGTGCAGGGCGACTGATGGCGAGCTGGGCCGAGACGGAGCAGGCCGCGGACGCAGCCGTCGTCAGGCAGACCTGGAACGCGCGACCTGCTCGCCGACTCCGGCGGCGACCGGGCCGCCGTCGAGCGCGGCGACCGCCGGCTCACAGGTGCGGCAACGGGAGGTCGAGGTGGCCGTGCAGGCAGCGGATCGTCGACTGCCGGGTGGCGACGTCGAGCATGACGTAGTGGTAGATGCCGGCGGGGAACTCGGGCGTCGGGCTGTCGATGCCGTTGCACTCGTCGAGCGCGGCCGGATCGACCGGCCGGCCGTCGGCGTCGCGGTCGCCGTAGACCGGGAAGCCGTCGAACGCGAAGCCGATGATGTGCGACGGTCCGTTGGCCTGGTCGACCCGCGCGGTCACGCAGCCAGGGAGCCCGTGGTAGTGGTACTGCTCCGCCGGGTGGGGCGACGGGTGGCCGTTGCAGGTGTCCATGAAGGCGACCGGATGGCCCTGCGCATCCAGCAGGGTGAAGTTCGCGTTCATCGCCACCGTCGTCCCGTCGCCCTCGTAGGGGTTGTAGACCGGCGCGCCGGAGATGAGCACGCCCATCGGCCCGAACGGGAGCGAGAACGTGTCGCCGACCAGCCGGGGCGCCATCGGGATGGTGTAGTCGAGCGAGTTGGGCTGGATCGCGGTCTCTCGCGGCTCGACGTGCGAGCAGTCGGCGGTCGGGTGCGGCACGCACGGCGTGAGGTCGTCGGGCATGATGTACTCGGCCTCGAGCGCGTGATCGGGGATCCCGTTCGACTGGAAGCGGAAGGATCCGTCACCGTAGCTGATGGTGATCGTCGGACTCCAAGCGGTCGCGTGGACCGCCTGGGTGGTGTCCGCTGCGTCACCGGCGTTGTCGCCGCATCCGAGGAGCCCGGCGGCCAGCGCCGGGATCAGCGTCCATCGTCCTGCTGCAGATGTGCCCATGTCGCGCGCCCCCTTGGCGTCGAGTCGGTGACGCTAGCCACGAACCGCCGCCGGCGCATTCACCGAGCGCGCCGGAAGGATTGCCCGCGCGCGCCAGCAGCCGGTAACGTGGGCGAATGGGACGAGTGCGGGCGACCCACGCGATCCGCTGTGTCGTCGGGTTTGCCGCCCACTCGGGCGTGCCCGCCGCCGAGCTGTTGCGGGCGGCGGAGCTCGACCCGGCGCTGCTCACCGACCTCGACGCCGACCTGTTCCACGCCGACGAGCTCGGCCTGTGGGCCCACGCGGCGCGGCTGACCGGCGACCGCGATTTCGGCCTCCACCTGGCCGAGTGGTTGCTCGGCTTCCCGCCCGAGCAGTTCGACGTCCTCGCCTTCGCGGCGCGCAGCTCTGACACTCTGCGCGACAACTACCGCCGGGTCGCACGCTATCTGACGGTGATCCACGACGGCATCTACCTGTCGCTCGAGGAGGAGGGCGACGTCGCCCGGCTGGTCCACGGCCACCGCGTCGAGCCGGCGGTCCCGCCGCGCCATCCGATCGAGGGTCAGCTCGCGCTCGCGCTGCTGCAGGGCCGGCGGGCGATCGGCGAGTCGTTCGCGCCGCGGGTGGTCCGCTTCGTCCACCCCCGGCCCGCCGATCAGCGCGAGCACCAGCGCATCTTCCGCGCGCCGGTCGAGCATGGCGCTCCCCGCAACGTGGTGGTGTTCGATCGCGCCCTGCTCGACCGGAGGCAGCATCACGCCGACCGGAAGCTGGCCGCGATGGTCGATCGTCAGCTCGAGGCGCTGCTGGCGAAGGTGCCCGATCACCAGCGGGTGGTGCCCGCGGTGCGCAGCGCGATGGTCGACGCCTTGCCCCACGGCGAGCCGGCGATAGCGGCCATCGCGCGCAAGCTGCACATGAGTCCGCGCAGCCTGCAGCGCCGGCTGCGCGACGAAGGCACCAGCTTCGCCGCGTCGCTGTCGGCGGTGCGCCACGAGCTCGCGCTGCGCTACCTGCACGACCGGCGGATCGCGATCGCCGAGGTGGGTTTCCTCCTCGGCTTCGTCGACGTGTCGTCGTTCTATCGGGCGTTCCGGCGGTGGACCGGCCTCACCCCCGCGGAGCACCGCCGCGTGGCCTTCGCGCGCGACGACCGCAGCGCGCGCTCGTAGCGGGGCGCTGGCGGCAGGCTCGTGCCGGACGGCGCTGGCAGGCCGCGCGCGGCGCGACGGCCTTCACCATCACGGCGCGGCGGGGCGCTCAGGCGGGTGGGGCGACGGGGATGCGGGTGACGGCGGTCTCGTGCTGGCCGGTGGCGGTGGCGAGGTAGACGGTGGCGCCGGCGACCGAGAGGTCCCAGCGGTTGTTGCGATCGAGGCCGGCCGCGACGGCGTCGAGGAAGTCGGCGTCGAGGGCGAACAGCTCGATCTGGTCGGCGCGGTGGACGGCGCGCGCGGCGAGGTCGGCGGCGAGGGTCTCGAGCTGGCGCCAGCCGTAGACGGCGATGCGCGCGCCGAGCTTGCTCGCGCGGTGCAGGCGCTCGACCGCGGGCGCGCCGATCTCGATCCAGGCCTGGAGGTCGCCGCGCAGGTCGCGCTGCCAGAGCGCCGGCTCGTCGTCGGCGGCGAGGCCGCGGCTGAACTCGACGCCCTCCGCGTGCTCGAGCGCGCGCGCGACGACCCGCGCGATGAGGTAGCGGTCGCTCTCCGACGGGTGCTGGGCGACCCGCAGGTCGAGCTGCTCGTAGACGCCGCGGTCGCTGTCGGCGAGCGCGATCTCGAAGCGGCGCACGGTGGCGGTCAGGGCCATGGCCCGCCAGCCTATCGCGCGCCGGGCGCCGGGTGTGCCTCGCGGACGAGCGGTCAGGGCGCGGGCGGCGCGGCCGTCGACGCGGTCACCCGGTTGCAGGTGATCGTGCGGTTGCCGTCGAGCGTGCACGCGAACTGCTCGCGGCACTTGCCGATCGGCCCGTCGACGATCGCGGTGCGGCTCGGCATCGGCACGCCGGTGCCGTCGTCGGGGTTCAGGTTGTTGTGCGTCTGCTCGAGCATCGCGCACTGGTCGACGCTGAACCGCTGGCCACCGGCCACGATCTGGTAGCCGGCGCCCGCGAAGTCGTAGGCGACCGCCGCCGCGCCGTGCAGCCAGCGGCGCTGCTCCTGCGACAGGTCGGGGCGGAACGCGAGGTGCTGCAGGCCGTCGGCGGCGGTGCGGCACGTCTGCGTCTGCGAATCGAAGGCGAGCGACGCAGCCGCCTTCTGCGTCGCGAGCACGCAGCTCGCCAGCAGGATCTGGCCGTCGGAGGTGAGGCGGTCGCCGAGCGACTTGCACTCGGGCGCCGGCGTGCTGCCGCCGCAGACGTTGCCGCTGATCGGTGCGGTCGGATCGTCGAGGTTCGGCGCCGGGGCCTGCGCCTGCGCCTGCGCGCCACCGCCGCCGCCACCGCCGCCACCGTCGTCGCCGCCGGCGTGCTCGCTGTCCGACGGCGGCAGGTGCCGCGGCCGCTGGTCGCCGATCGAGAACGTCGCGTTGATGCCGATGCGCGGCTCGATCACGTTGCGATCGACCGAGAACGCGCGGCCGAGGTAGGCATTGCCCGACAGCATCAGTCCGAAGCTGTCGCGCTGGAGCGGGCGCCAGCCGACCTCGACCTCGCCCTGCGGGTTGAACAGCCCGCCGCCGGAGATGAGGCCGAGCAGCGGCGACAGCGCGCCGACGCCGACGCGGCCGGTGACCGCCAGGTTCTCGTTGACGAGGTACGTCGACGACATGCCGACGTTCATGTCGACCATGTCCGACGAGAAGCTGATGAAGTCGGCGTCGTCGGCCTTCCACTGGCCGAACGTCGCCGACAGCCACAACGACGACACCATCGGCAGCTTCTTGATCGGCCGGAACGTGTAGAACTCCGGGCGGACGTCGAGCTCCCAGTAGTGGATCTCGCGGCCCGAGTCCATGCCCGGCGGCAGCTCGAGGGTCGGCGCGCCGAGGCCGATGCGGAGCCGCAGGTCGGTGAGCAGCCCCGAGATGATCGGCATCGGTTCGTACGAGTACGTCACCTTGACCAGGCCGTGATCGTCGGGCGTGTCGTACTTCGCGCGATCGATCGCCTCGGCGCGCGCGTTGTACGCGCGGCCGCTGTTGACCAGCGCCGCCAGCAGGAGGCCGGTCGTGTCGATGAGGCGGAACTCCTCGTAGGCAGTGGCGCCGTGCGCCTCGAGGTCCTCCGCGAAGCCGGCGCGCGGGTTCTTCACCTTCGAGATGCTGGCGGTGGTGTAGCCGAGGCCGCCGCCGACGGCGCAGGCGTCGAGCGACAGGATGGCCGCGAGCAGGGCGAGTCGGTGCATGCACGCCGAATACGAGGCTTCGCGCGACCTTGTCAGACCATGACGCGCCCCGCGATCGCTCACCCCGAGCGGGTGCATGGGCCTCCCACGCGATCGGTGCGGAGTCGCGAGGTACCCATCGCGTACCTCGACATGACGACATATCGCACCTTGGTCGGGATGCTGTTGGGCACGGCGGCGCTGGCGACGAGCGCGGGAGTCGCCCACGCGGCCACGACCGTCTCCTCGAGGGACAGTGACCTGTACGGCGCCTGCGTGCGGCTCGGCAGCGGTCCGGCCACCTCCGGCGAGGTCATCGACGACCACGAACGTGTCATCACCGCCAGTGACAAGGCCGTCCTCGTCTACCAGTCGGACGGCAACCTCGTGCTCTACGGGCTCAACAGCTCCGGCGCGAAGACGCCGATCTGGTCGAGCCAGACCGGCTCGCCCGGGACGTGGACGCAGATGTGCATGAACACCAACGGCGGCGTCACGGTGACGAACCTGACCACCGGCACCACGTGGAGCCGCACGAGCTCGTACGGCGGCAGCGACGCGCAGCTCCAGATCGACGACGGCTGCCACGTCAAGGCGCTGCGCGGCGACGGCACCACCATCTGGGAGGTGCAGGGCATGTGCCCGAGCTCCGATCAGGTCACCCAGGTCAACGGCTGGCGCCTCCTCGATTCGCAGGAGGTGACCCTCGCCGAGAGCGACTGGGCGACGCTGAAGTGGAGCGGCGGGCGGCTGAGCGTCTACGCCACCGGCATCGACGACGGCGAGCTGATCTGGAGCGCGACCACCACCCCCGGCGCCTGGCTGAACTTCCAGAACGACGGCAACGCGGTCATCTACAGCGCGACCGGCGGCGTGGTCTGGGCGAGCAACACCAGCGGGTCGAAGAGCTCGCACTACCTGATCGGCCTCGACCACTGCGCGATGAAGATCGACCGGTTCGAGACCGGCACGCAGCTCTACTCCAGCGGCTCGAGCTGCCCGCAGTCGTCGGAGCCCAACCTCGTCGGCCAGTACGTGAACTGGAACGACGGCGACGTGCTGCTCGAGAACGACGTCGCGCAGCTCGTGCTGACCGGCGGCAAGCTGGTCCTGCGCACCCGCGCCGGCGACACCCTGTGGACGACCGAGAACAGCGGCGCCGCGACCGTCGCGGCGTTCAAGCCCGACGGCAACCTCGAGATCCGCGGCGCCACCGGCATCGTCCAGTGGAGCACGTCGACCAGCACGGGCACCACGTCGAAGCTCGTCCTCGACGGCTGCAAGTTCTCGATCGTCAACCCGGCGGGCGCCGAGGTGTTCTCGCGTGGCTTCACCGACTGCAACCTCGCGTCGCGGCCGTTCGACGACACCAGCGTCGCCAACAACGGCTCGCTCCGGCTCCTGCAGACCGGCGACGCCTACCTCGAGTACAACGGCAACCTGCACCTGAAGACGACCGGCGGCACCACGCTGTGGGAGACCGGCGTCGGCGACGGCCGGTACCTCGACCTGCAGGGCGACGGCAACCTGGTCATCTACGGCGCGTCGGGGCCGCTGTGGGCGACCGGCACCAACGGCGCGGGCACGAAGACGCTCCAGCTCGACGGCTGCACGCTGACCCTGCGGAACGCGGCCGGCGGCGTGATCAGCACGCTGAACTCGAGCTGTAACGTGGCGGTCTACGCGTACGAGAACGCGCAGGGCAACAGCCGCTTCGGCGTGGTGATGGACAGCACGATGACGGTGGTCGGCGGGACGTCGCCGCGGACCACCAGCGTGACCTCGGTCGGCACGACCGTCTTCGGCCACGACACCGACCTCTACTCGGCCACGGTCACCAAGCGCGGCACCACCACGTCGGTCACGCCGAGCGTCAGCTTCCTCGGCAACACGCTCGACGTGTCGGGGACCCTCGCCGTCGACCTCGCCGACGAGCAGAAGACGTTCATGGTCGGCGTGGTGCCGGTGACGGTGAGCGCGGGGCTGTCCGGCTCGGTCGGGCTGGCGATGAGCGTGAGCAGCGACACCGTCACGATGGAGCCGTCGGTGGACCTGACCGCTGACGTGACCGCCGGTGTGGGCGCCGAGGACGAGCTCGGCGGCGCCACGGCGGGCGTGAAGGGCTCGCTCACGCTGATCCACGCCGGGCTGCCGATCTCGATGCGCGTGTACCCGTCGGGCTTCACCTGGAAGTACGACGTGACGGGGCAGCTCACGATCGAGACGCTGAGCGGCTCGCTGTCGCTGTTCGCCGAGGCGTTCGTCAAGTTCGCCGGGTTCAGCGCGTCGATGGAGTACTCGTACAAGCTGTTCAGCTGGACCGGCCTGTCGTGGACGAAGACGTTGTTCAGCAACACCGGCCACTTCTGATTCTGACCTGACCGACTCGATATCGACGACGACGGCGTGCGGAGCTCGCACGCCGTCGTCGCGTTTCGGGACATGCGCCGACCGCTCCTCCTCGTCGTCCCCGTCGTCCTCACCGCCGGCGGGATCGCCGCGTACCGTCACGCGCGCGCCCACCGGCCCCACGTGGCCGCCGCCGCCGCCGCGCCGTCGGCGCGCCCGCGCCTCGGCCTGGTGCCGCGCATCCACTACCACCTCGCGTACCAGCAGGAGATCGCGATGCCGATGGCGGCGCCCGTGGACGTGAAGGTCGAGGGCGAGTGGATCACCACGCCGCGCCGCGATGGACGCATCGAGGTGCGCTTCGTGCCCGCCGCGATCGACGGACCGGACGGCTCGATGCCCGCGGCGGCGGACGTCGCGACGCCGGTCCAGCTCGTGCGGGAGGATGGCGTGCTGTCGGCGATGGGCTTCGTCGACGCGATGCCGGCGAAGGGCCGCGCGCTGATGACGAACCTCGCGACCACCTTCCAGGTCAGCGAGCAGCCCGGGTCGAGCTGGATCGTCGCCGAGGAGGACCTGCTCGGCCGCTACGACGCCGCCTACCAGCGGGCCGGCGACACGCTGGTGCGGTCGCGCGATGCGTACGTGTCGGCGCGGTCGGCGGGCGAGCTGTCGGCGAAGGCGGCCGGCGACATCGGCGCGAGCGAGGAGTCGCGCTTCGTCGTCGACCGCGAGGGCGTCGTCTCGGCCGACGTCGGGGTGGCGCTGTCGATCGCGATCAGCGACGACGCGCCGTCGGCGCAGGCGCACGTGAAGGCGACGCTCGCGCGGACGTCGATCGAGTGGGTGACGCCGTCGATGACCGCGGCGCTCGCGGCGGAGCCGATCTCGGACCACGTCGATCGCGCGGTGGCGCGCGCGTCGGCCGACGAGTCGCGGGTCGCGGGCGCCACGCTCGACGTGCTGCTCGCCGAGCTGCGGCGGCTCGCGGCGCTCGACGGCGCGGCGAAGGCCACGCGCGACCAGCGGGCGCACCTGATGGCGCGGCTGTGCGCCTACCTGCGGCTGCACCCGGAGGCGGCGTCGCGGGTCGCGGACGAGTTGCGCGCGCAGGCGGCGAACCACGACGCGACGCGGCTCCTCGCCGGCGCGCTCGGTCAGGCGCGCGTCGCCGAGGGGACCGACGCGCTCGCGGCGCTCGCGCTCCTCCCTGCCGGCGACCTGCCGGCCGGCGCGAGGTCCGACGTCCTCGGCGCGCTGCAGCTCGCCGAGCCGCCGACCGAGGCGAGCCTCGCCGCGCTGACCGCCTCGCTCGACGGGCCGGACCGCGCCGCGGCCGCGCTCGGCCTCGGCGTGCACAGCCGCGGCGCGCCGGCGGAGCTGTCGGACCAGGCCGGCGTCGCCGTGCGGACGCTCCTCGATCGCTACGCGTCGGCGGGCAGCGCCGGCGACCGGGTCGTGCTCGCGCAGGCGCTCGGCAACACCGGCTCGCCGGCAGCGCTGCCGCTGCTGCGCGAGCTGGCGAGCGGCGCCGATCCCGACCTCGCCGAGGCCGCGCTGTACGGCCTGCGCTTCGTCCCCGGCGACGACGTCGACGAGCTGCTGGCCGGCGCCATCGACGATCCGGACCGTGCGCTCGGCGCCGTGCGCGCGATCGCGTACCGCGCGCCCGCGACGTGGCGCGACCGGCTGATCGCGCTCCAGGATCGCTACGCGGGCCGCAGCGACATCGTCATGTCGATCCGCGGCACGCTGCGCCGCTGGGGCTGATCGGCGCCGCCGCGGCGGTCACGGCTCGGGGAAGGTGGCGACGACGCCCGAGACGCCGACGCCGAGCGAGTAGGCGTCGGCGGCGCCGTCGCCGTCGAGGTCGAGGTCGGGCGGCGCGGCGCGGGTGAGGTAGGCGTCGGTCTCCGCCTCGGTGAGGACGCAGTCGCCATCGACGTCGAGCGCCGCGCGCAGGGCCTCGCCGCCGGAGTCCGGGATGCAGCCGCAGGTCGGGGGCTCGCGCGGCGGCGGGCAGTCGCCGTCGAAGCTCCAGCCGAGGGTGGTGTGGAGCGCGGGCAGGACCGCGTCGTGGACCTCGTCGACGCGGACGGCGCCGCCGAGCTTGCCGCCGATCAGGCTGTAGTCGCCGAGGCCGGTGAAGACCGCGGCCGCGCGCTCGAGGTGGAGGACGGTGACCTCGTCCTCGCGGAAGACGAGCGGCAGCGCGAGGGTGCCGCCGGCGCCGTCGAAGCGGTGGTCGGCGAGGGTGCCGGTCAGCGGCACGCCGGCGGCTCCGTCGCGCGCGAGGGTGCCGTGGCCGTCGAGGTGGTGGCGGCAGCGGTTGTCGGTCGGACCGTCGCACGGCGGCGGCTGGGGATCGCGGCCGAGCCCGAGCCACGCGGTCGCGCGGTCGCTCGCGACGAGGTCGCGGTCGAAGTAGACGTCGACGAGCACGAGGATGTCGCCGCGATCCACCGCCCGCGCGGTCGCGTCGGTCGGCGTGACGTCGGCCAGCTCGCGGAGGCGCGCGAGCATCGCCCCGAGCTGGTTGTCGATGCCCGCGTCGGCGTCGTCGGGCGCGAGATCGACGTCGAGGCCGAGGGCGCGCGCCTCGGCGGCGGAGGTCGGCACCCGCAGCAGGCTGAGGACGTAGGCGCGCCGGGTGCCGCGGTCGGCGGCGTCGATCGGCCGGGCGTCCGCCGGCTGCTCCCACGATGCGTCCAGCGGTCCGACGATCCGCGGGTCGCCGCCGTCGGAGCAGCCGGCGAGGAGCGCGCCGACCAGGACGGCGCGGCGGGCGTGGGCCGCGAACTGCATGGAGCCTCGTTCCCAGCCTACCGCGGCGCGGTCGGGCGCGGCGCCCATGCTGCGAGACGGTCTCGCCTGACGGCGCGCGGTCGCACCCCGTGTTTGCTGGCGTGACCCGACGGATCGCAGTCCTGCTCGCACTCTCGCTCCTCACGGGGCTCGGCCGCCCGGCGCTGGCGGACGACACCGATCACCCGGCGAAGCGCCCGTTCGTCGACGGCCGGCTGCGTCAGGACGGCATCGGCATCGAGGTCGGCGTCATCGCGGCGCGCGGCGCGACCGAGTACGGCGTGCCGAAGGCCGACCTCGCCCCCGACGTCGAGGGGCTGGTGCTGCGCGACCGCAACGGCATGACCGCGCGCATGGTGATCGGCCTCGTGATCGCGGTCGCCAGCGCGATGGCCCAGTCGGGGCCGAAGTCGGTCGAGAGCCACTCGTACATCGAGGGCGACTACCTCGTGACCGAGACGAAGACGACCTACTACTCCGAGGAGGAGAAGGCCGAGATGCAGGCCGAGGCCAACGGCGCGATCGACGGCCTGTTCGCGGCGCCGTACTCCGACATGGAGCTCGAGGTCTTCTCGCGCGACCGCTTCGGGCGCGGCGACGCCAGCGGCTACCACCTCAACTTCTTCGCCGGGTCGGGCAAGCCGATCGCGTTCGAGACCGGCTTCGGCTTCGGCAAGGTGTCGTCGATGGTCGAGGCCAACGGCATGCCGACCAAGGTCGACTGGAAGTACTTCGGCATGCCGTTCCGGGTGTCGACCGCCGCCGGCCCGGTACGCCTCGCGCTGACCTACGAGTGGAACTGGCTCAAGTACGGCGTCGACGGCGGCGAGCGGGTCGTCCACCCGGACGCCGACGGCAACCCGATCATCACCGCGGTCAGCCACCCGTGGCACTTCGACGTCTCCACCGTCGTCGCGCACCGGCTGTCGCTGTCGGCCGGCCTCACCGCCCAGCAGATCAAGAAGCCGGGCGAGCTCGGCTTCACCGCGCAGGCCGGCCTGCTCTTCTGACGCCGCTCCCGAGGACGAACGCCATGAAGCTCGCGATCACCGCCGCCATCCTCTGCGCCCTGCCCGCGCTCGCGCTCGCGGACACCGACGCCCACTACTACAAGCGCACGCGCGGCGTCGGCGTGTTCCACAGCTCGCGCTTCATCCTCGGCGCGGTCTTCGGCCAGGCGCCCGACCTGATGGACGGCGCGCCGGCGCCGGGCGCGATGCCGGGCGCGACCAAGGACGTCACGATGCTGTCGCTCGGCTTCGAGGCGACCTACCTCGGGCTGCCGTCGTCGTTCGGCCACTTCCACGGCCTCGAGATGGCGAGCGGCATCCGCACCGGGCCGTGGGACTTCTGGCTGCAGGGCGGCACCGCGGTCACGCTGTTCAACCTCGGCCACGGCGGCCCGTTCAGCCTGCGGCTCGGCGGCGGCTTCGGCGCCGGCTTCGACTTCGCGCACGCGTACGGGTACGTGCGGGGGCGCGCGGCGCTGGTGCTGGTGCCCGAGAAGGTCGACGCCGAGGCCAGCGTGACCTGGTCGCCGCCGTCGGCGGGCACCGGCAACTACGACCTGCGCAGCACGCGGGTGTCGGTCTGGGTGCGGACCGGGCGCCGGGCGCGGGCCGTCGAGGGCTACGTGGAGGCGTTCCACCGGCTCGACGACGCCGCCGACAAGGCTCGCGAGATCGATGGCATGGGCGGAGGCGTCGGGATGAGCTTCTTCTGATGCTATGGTCGGGGTCTGTCCGGCTGGACACCGAGCTTCGACCGCGGGGGGCGCGCGCTGGTCCAGCGCGTGCTCGAGGGCGATCGCGCGGCCTGGCGCGAGCTGATGGTGCGGATCGCGCCGCGCATCGAGGGCTGGGCGCGGGCCAGCTACGTGCTGCGGCGGTGCCGGCTGGCCGGTGACGACGACGTCCGCGCGGTGATGGTGGCGGTGCTCGAGCGGCTGGCGGCGAACGACCACGCCAACCTGCGCAAGTTCGTGGCGCGCAGCGAGCTGCCGGCGCCGGCCGACGACCTGGTGAGCGACGTGCTGCGCCTCGGGCGGCTCGTCGAGGAGGACGAGGAAGCCGAGGCCGCCAAAGACTCCGACGAGGACACGCCGCTGCGCGCGTGGCTCCTGCGCCTGGTCGACTACGCGGCGCGCGATCACGTGCGCGACCGCTACGGGTGGGCCGCCGGCGACGGCGGGCCGAGCAAGCGAGACCTGCACACCGACGCGCGCCCGCTGGCGGATCAACCGGAGCCGGCCGCGCGCCCGCCGATGACCGACCGCCTCACGGTGTCGAAGCTGATCGACGAGATCCACGAGTACATCCAGACGTTCCCACCGCAGATGCGCGACGCGATCCTCCTCTGGCTCGACGACGTCTCGCCCGACGACATCGCGGCGAAGCTGGGGCTCGGCGATGCGGCGCGGGCCAAGGCGCTGGTGCGCGCGGGGCAGGCGCGGTTGCGCGAGCGGTTCCGGGGCCGGTCCCCGCTGCTGTTCGCGTCATGAGGAGCGCGGGGCTCGCCGGGGCGCTGGCGGCAGCGACGGCGCTGGCCGCGCTGGCGCCGGGACGCGCGGCCGCCGAGCCGGGGCATGACGCGTCGGACGTC
>DASZXE010001061.1:0-9440 GCA_035546475.1 Kofleriaceae bacterium | reverse complement strand
GCCGCGCCCGCGCCCGCAACCGCAACCGCAACCGCCGCGCCCGCGCCCGCAACCGCCACGCCCGCGCCCGCAACCGCCGCGCCCGCGCCCGCCGCAGCCAGCGTCCCCCGCTGACCGACGTCCTGCGCGCGTGTCCGGCTCCCGGACGAACGCGCGATCGCCTTCCTCTGGATCGAATCCGCCGGCGCCTCCGGCAGCGCGCGCATCCGCGTCGTACACGCCGTCGAGCGGTCGCGCGCCCGCCTCCGCCGCGCCGGCCTGGCCGACGCTGCGCCGCCATCCTCGTTCGTCCAGACCGGCTGAACCGGACCGTTCACCGACCGGGACGCCTGCGCGCCCCCGGCCGCGACGCGCCGACGTCGCGGGGGCGCGGCGGGCGGCGTAGAGTGCGCCAATGGCCCGCATCCTCCTGCCGCTGCCCGACACCGACTTCGACGTCACCGAGGTGGCGGTGCCGTGGAAGCTGGCGAAGACCGCCGGTCACGAGGTCGTGTTCGTCACCGAGGCGGGCGCGACCCCCGCCGCCGATCCGCTGCTCTTGAAGGGCGTCCTGTTCGGCAAGCTCGGCGCGTACCCCGAGCCCAAGCAGTTCTACGACGAGCTCACCCGCGAGCCCGCGTTCGTGAAGACGCGCCCGTGGGCCGACGTCGACGTGAAGGAGTTCGACGCGCTGCTGCTGCCCGGCGGCCACGCGCCCGGCATGAAGCAGTACCTCGGCAGCGAGGACGTCCACCGGATGATCGCCCGCTTCTGGAAGCTCGAGCGGCCGGTCGGCGCCATCTGCCACGGCGTCCTCGCGCTCGCGCGCGCGCGCGACCCCGACACCGGCCACAGCGTGCTGCGCGCCAGCCGCACGACCTGCCTGCCGAAGTACATGGAGCGCAGCGCGTACCTGCTGACGTTCTGGAAGCTCGGCCGCTACTACCGCACGTACCCGGCGTACGTCGAGGACGAGGTGCGCGCGGCGCTCGCCGACGACGCGCGGCAGTTCGTCCGCGGGCCGCGCGTGATGACCAGGCGCGGCACCACCGACGACGACACCGCGACGTTCATCGTCGAGGACGGCCGCTACGTGTCGGCGCGCTGGCCCGGCGACGCGTACCGCTTCGGCCGCGCCTTCCTCGCGCGGCTCGCCTGACGCGCGGGCCTACGGGCCCTGCGGCGGACCGGCCGGCGGCGGCGGCGGGACCGCGGTGACCTCGTCGTCGCCGCCCGCGTGCGCCGCGCCGTGCACGCCGGGGTGCAGCCCGCCATCGTGCGGCCCGTGCGGCCCGCCGCCGTGCGGCCCGTGCGGCCCGTGCGGCCCGCCGCTGTGCGGTCCACCGTCGTGCGAACCGCCGTTCGCCAGCGTGCCGACCGGCTCGCCCGGCACCGTCTTCCGCTGGATCAGCACGTACAGCCCGGGGATGAAGCCGAGGTTGATCACCGTCGACAGCAGCATCCCGCCGAAGACCGCGGTGCCGAGCGAGTTGCGCGCCGACGCGCCCGCGCCGTGCGCGATCATCAGCGGCACGACGCCGAGCAGGAACGCGATCGACGTCATCAGGATCGGCCGCAGCCGGATCGTCGCCGCCTCGACCGCGGCGTCGATCGGCGAGCGCCCCTGCCGCCGGAGCTGCTCGGCGAACTCGACGATCAGGATCGCGTTCTTGCTGGCGAGCCCGACGAGCATCACCAGGCCGACCTGACAGAAGACGTCGTTCACCAGGCCGCGCACGAGCTGCAGGCCGAGCGCGCCGAGCACCGCCAGCGGCACGCTGAGGATGATCACGAACGGCAGCTTGAAGCTCTCGTACTGCGCCGACAGCACCAGGAAGACGCAGACGAGGCCGAGCACGAAGATGATCTTGGTCTGCCCGCCGCTCTGCTTCTGCTCGAGGCTGATGCCGGTCCACTCGTACTTCATCCCCTCCGGCAGCGTCTTGGCCGCGATCGACTCCATGAGATCCTGCGCCTCGCCGGTCGACACGCCGGGCGCCGCCTGGCCGTTGATCTCGGCGGCGCGGAACAGGTTGTAGTGGCGGATGAGCTGCGCCGACACCGCCGGCGTCACCGTCACCAGGCTGTCGAGCGGGATCATGTCGCCGGCGTCGGTGCGCACGTAGTAGCTGCCGATGTCCGACGGCTCGTCGCGGAACGGCGCGTCGCCCTGCAGGTAGACGCGGTACGTGCGGTTCGAGTAGTTGAAGTCGTTCACGTACTGGCCGCCCATCAGGAGCTGGAGCGTGCCGTAGAGCTGGTCGATGCCGACGCCGAGCGCCTTCGCCTTCTCGCGGTCGACCTCGACGTTGACGATCGGCGTGTTGGCGGTGAACGACGAGAAGATGCCGCGCAGCCGCGGGTTCTGGTTGGCGGCGACGATGAGCTGCTGCACCGCGCCGGCGAGGTCGTCGAGGCCGCGGCCGACCGCGGTGTCCTCGACCATGAACTGGAAGCCGCCGACCGAGCCGACGCCGCGGATCGCCGGCGGCTGGAACGGCACCACCCGCGCGCCGCCGATCTTCGACAGCGGCCCGCGCAGCTTCTGGACCAGGCTGGCGACCGACTGGTCGGGTCGCGTGCGCTGGTCCCACGGGATGAGCGGCACGAACACCTGGCCGAGGTTGGCGCCGGTCTGGCCCTGCTGGGTGCCGATCAGCATGAACTTGGCGTTCACCTCCGGCACCTTGTCGAGCACGGCGGCGACCTGCTTGACGATCCGGTTGGTCTCGACGTACGGCATGCCGTCGGGGCCCTGGATCTGGATGATGAGGTAGCCCTGATCCTCGTCGGGGATGAAGCCGACCGGCGCGCGCTTGACGACCAGCCAGGTCGCCAGGATGCAGAGGAGGAACGCGGAGACCACCAGCCACACGCGCCGCAGCAGGAAGCGCAGCGCGCCCGCGTAGGCGCGGCGCACGTGGTCGAGCAGCCAGTCGACGCCGCGGTAGAGCGCCCACTTCTTGCCGTGCTGCGGCTTGAGCAGGAGCGACGACAGGGCCGGCGTCAGGGTCAGCGCGCAGAAGGTCGACAGCGCCACCGACGACGCGATGGTCAGCGCGAACTGGCGGTATATGGCGCCGGTGGTGCCGGGGAAGGCGGCGACCGGGCCGAACACGGCGATCAGCACCAGCGAGATCGCGATCACCGCGCCGGCGACCTCGCCCATCGCGACCGACGCCGCCAGCCGCGCGCCCATGCGGCGCTCGTGCATCGTGCGTTCGATGTTCTCGATGACGACGATCGCGTCGTCGACGACGAGGCCGGTCGCCAGCGTGAGGCCGAACAGGGTCAGCGTGTTGATCGAGAAGCCGAGCGCCTTGACGAAGATGAACGTGCCGAGCAGCGACACCGGCAGCGTCATCGCGGTGATGAGCACCGCGCGCCAGCCGTGGAGGAAGAGGAAGATGACGAGGATGACGAGCGCGATCGCCTCGGCGAGCGTGATCTCGACCTCGTGCACCGACGCGCGCACGGCGAGCGTCGTGTCGGTGCCCGACTTGAACGTCAGGCCGGGCGGGAACGACGCGGCGAGCTCGTGCATCTCCGCCTCGACGGCGTCGCGGACGTCGAGCGCGTTGGCGGTCGGGAGCTGGAAGATGCCGATGCCGACACCTGGGTGGCCGTCGAACAGCAGCGACTGGCCGTAGTTCTCGGCGCCGAGCTCGACGCGGCCGACGTCGGCGACGCGGATCAGCTCGCCGTTGTCGCCGCGCTGGATGACGATGTCGCCGAACTCGCCGGGCTCGACGAGGCGGCCCTGCGCGCGCACCGAGATCTGGAACGGCTGATCGTCGCGCGTCGGCATCTGGCCGAGCTGACCGGCGGCGATCTGCACGTTCTGCTCCTGCAGCGCCTTCAGGACGTCCTGGGCGGCGAGCTTGTGCTGCGCGAGCTTCGCGGGATCGAGCCAGACGCGCATCGCGAACTTGCGCTCGCCGAAGATGCGGACGTCGCCGACCCCGGGGATGCGCTTGAGCGCGTCCTTGATGAAGACGTCGGCGTAGTTGGACAGGAAGCCGGGCTCGTACCGATCGTCGCGGCTGAAGAGGCCGTAGCTGCACAGGAGCTGGCTCGACGCCTTGGCGACGACGATGCCGGCCTGGTTGACCTGCGACGGCAGGCGCGCGGCGGCGCGGGCGATGCGGTTCTGGACGTCGACGGCGGCGATCTCGAGGTTGCGGGTCGGCTCGAACGTGATCGTGATCGAGGAGACGCCCTCGTTGCTCGACGTCGACGACAGGTACTTCATGCCCTCGATGCCGTTCAGCTCCTGCTCGAGGGGGATGGTGACCGCGCTCTCGACGACCTCGGCGCTGGCGCCGATGTACGTCGCGGTGACGGTGACGGTCGGCGGCGCGAGGTCCGGATACTGCGCGATCGGCAGGCCGGGGATCGAGATCAGGCCGGCGAGGACGATCGCGATCGAGCAGACCGACGCGAAGACGGGGCGGCGGAGGAAGAAGTTGACGAACATCTAGTGCCCCGCCGCTGCCGATCCACCCCCCGTGCCAGGCCCGTGGCTCGTGCTCGAACCGGTGCCCGCGCTCGTCCCCGGCGCGTCCTTCGCCGGCGGCCCGCCCGGGCTCGCCGCGCCCGCCGCCGGCGCCGCGCCCGCGGCCTTGATCGTCACCGGCATGCCGTCGCGGAGGAGCTGGATCGACGACACCGCGACCTTGTCGCCCGCCGCGACGCCGCTCTCGACGACGTAGCCCTTCGCCGACAGCGCGCCGAGCTGCACCGGCCGCCGCTCGACGACCTGCTTGCCCTGCCGCTCGACGACGACATAGAGGAAGGCCTGGCCGCTCTGGCGGATCACCGCGAGCGCCGGCACCTGCAGCGCGGTGCCGACCGAGTAGACGACGCGCGCGCGGACCAGCTCCGACGGCCGCACGCCGATCGTCGCCGGGTAGACCGCCTTCACCGCGACGAGCTGCGTGCGCGGATCGACCTCGGGCGCGACGTAGAACGCGGGGCTGGTCGCGATCACCTTGCCGTCGCCGTCGAGCAGCTCGATCGGCGCGTCCTCGGCGAGCGTGCGCGCCCGCTCGGCGGGCACGCTCACGGTCAGCTCGAGGCCGGCCTCGCCGGCGATCGACGTCAGCTTCGTCGTCGGCGTCACGTAGTCGCCGAGCCGCACCGGCACCTCGCCGATCGTGCCGGGCACCGGCGCGCGCACCTCGTGGTAGCCGAGCTCGACCTGCCGCTGGGCGGCGGTCGCCTGTGCGGCGCGCACGGCGGCGCGGGCCGAGGCCTCGTCGGCGCGCGCCTGATCGAGCTCCTGCGCGCTGGCGATGCCCTGCGCGCGCAGCTCCTCGGTGCGCTTCAGCGACTGCACCGTCAGATCGAGGCGCGCCTGCGCGGCCTGCGCGTCGGCGGTCGCGGTCGCCAGCGCGGCGGCCGGCTCGCGCGCGTCGATGTCGACGAGGACGTCGCCCTCGTGCACCGTCTGGCCCGGCTTCACGTGGAGCGCGCGCACGTAGCCGGCGACCTGCGGCAGCACGGTGACGCTCGCTCTCGACAGCATCGAGCCGAGGTACTCGCCGGTGACGCGCGCCTCCGTCGGCGCGAGCGTGATCACCTCGATCTCGCGGGGCGGCGCCTGCGCGGAAGCCTTGTCGGCGGACGAGCCGCCGCACGCGGAGATGCCGACGAGGCCCGCCGGCGCGAGGCCCGCGACGACCAGTGGGAGCACGACCGAGAACAACGAGGCCGCACGTCGCATGCGAGGCCACTATGAACGTGTTCGCAGGGGAGTCAACAACCCCGACCGCCGAGGGCCGAGATGGTGCGTTCTCGACGCTGGCGCGGCCTGCAGGTGGTCTGCAGAACGCGCAGGCCGGACTGCAGAAGCCGCAGGCCCGTGCGTGCGAAGCGCCCGCGCGGCGACGCGGTGTCGACGGCGCGGTACGTTCGCGCGCATGAGCGAACGCGTGAAGGACAAGATCGCGCTGGTCACCGGCGCCGCGTCGGGCATCGGCAAGGCGGCGGCGCTGCACCTCGCGCGCGAGGGCGCGATCGTCGTCTGCACCGACCGCAACCCCGAGGGCGCCTCGGTCGCCGCGGAGCTGGGCGCGCCGCATCGCTTCGAGCAGCTCGACGTCACCGACGAGGCGCGCTGGCCGGCGGTCGTCGACGCGATCGTGGCCGAGCACGGCCGCCTCGACATCCTCGTCAACTCGGCGGGCATCGGCCTCATGGGCGATGTCGAGCACGCGACGCTCGCCGAGTTCCGCCTCATGTACCAAGTCAACGTCGAGGGCACGTTCCTCGCGTGTCGCGCGGCGATCCCGGCGATGAAGCACGGCGGCAGCATCATCAACGTGTCGAGCGTCGCCGGGCTGATCGGCGTGCCCGACCTCGCCGGCTACTGCGCGAGCAAGGGGGCGGTGCGGCTGCTGACGAAGTCGATCGCGATGCACGCCGCGCGCGCCGGCAAGGGCGTGCGGTGCAACTCGATCCATCCGTCGTTCATCGACACGCCGATGGTCGACCGCATGGCGGCGGCGATGGGCGATCCGGTGCGCGCGAAGGCGAAGCTCGAGCAGGCGGCGCCGCTCGGGCGGCTCGGCCACGTCGACGACGTGTCGGCGATGATCGTCTTCCTCGCCAGCGACGAGTCGCGCTTCGTCACCGGCGCGGAGTTGCCGATCGACGGCGGCCTGACGGCGCGCTGACCCCACGCTGACGGCGCCGCGCGCGGGGCGTGGCGCTCAGACGATCCGGATCAGCCAGGGCTCGCCGCTCGGCGCGTGCAGCTCGCCGATGCGGGCGGCCGGGGCGCCGCGCGCGCGCAGGTCGGCGACCGCGGCGTCGGCCTCGGCGGCGGGCAGGCAGAGGAGCAGCCCGCCGCTCGTCTGCGCGTCGGTGACGGCGATCAGCGTCCGCTCGCGCACGGCGTCGGCCTCGGCGTCGGCGTCGCCGTCGCTGGCGGACGCCGGGCGGGCCCACGCGATCGACGCCTCGAGGTAGCTGCGGTTCGTCTTGCTGCCGCCGGGCACGCGGCCCTCCGCCGCGTGGCGCGCGAAGCCGGGCAGGAACGGCAGCGCCGCGTGGTCGAGCGTCGCCGCCAGCCCCGAGCCGCGCAGGATGTTGCGGAGGTGGCCGGCGAGCCCGAAGCCGGTGACATCGGTGGCCGCGGTGACGCCGCGCGCGCGGCCGACCTCCATCGCGTCGCGGTTGAGCGTCGTCATCGACGCGATCGCCGCCGCGATCTCGGCGTCGTCGGCGGCGCCGGCCTTGATCGCCTGGCCGAGCACGCCGGTGCCGAGCGCCTTGGTCAGCACGAGCGCCTGCCCCGCCGCCGCGCCGCGGTTGGTCCACACCCGATCGAGCGGCACCTCGCCGGTGACCGACAGGCCGAACTTCAGCTCCGGGTCGCGCACCGTGTGGCCGCCGACCACCGCGACGCCGGCGCGCGCGCAGACCGCGGCGGCGCCGTCCTGGATCGCGCGCAGCACCTCGAGCGGCAGCTTGTCGTCGCAGAAGAAGGCGAGGTTGAGCGCGAAGCGCGGCTCGCCGCCCATCGCGTAGACGTCGGAGAGCGCGTTGGCGGCGGCGATCGCGCCGAAGCTGGCCGGGTCGTCGACGAGCGGCGCGATGACGTCGGCGGTGAGCACCAGCCCGAGGCCGGGGCGCGGCCCGGCGACCACCGCGGCGTCGTCCTTGAAGGCGTGGTCGACGATGATGTCCGGTGCGCCGGACAGTCGTCCGCCCTCGTCCCCGCGCGCCTCGGCGTCCGCGGCGGGATGCTCCTCGAGGACCTCGACCAGGTCCGGCAGCCTCAGCTTGGCGGCTCAACCACCGCCGCGCGCGTACTGCGTCAGGCGGATCGCGGCCTTCGCCTCGGGCGTCATCGTCATGGGCGCAATCTACCTCACGGCGCCATCGTGATGACGAGCTTGCCGGTCGCGCGGCGCTCGAGCAGCGCCGCGATCGCGTCGGCGCCGCGCTCGAGCGGATAGACCGCCGACACCTCCGGCCGCACCTTGCCCTCGCGCAGCCACCCGAGCAGCGCGACGACGTCGCCCGCCACCCGGCCGGGCGCGCGCCGGGCCTGATCGCCCCAGAAGACGCCGACCAGCGACGCGCCCTTCAGCAGCACGAGGTTGAGCGGGATCGCCGGGATGTCGCCCGCCGCGAAGCCGACGACCAGGTGGCGCCCGCGCCAGCCGATGCTGCGGAAGGCCGCCTCGCTGAACGCGCCGCCCACCGGATCGTAGATGACGTCCGGCCCGTCGGGCGCCAGCTCCTTCAGCCGCGCGCGCAGCGCCGCGGGGCCGTCGCCGTAGTCGAGCAGCAGGTCGGCGCCGTGGCGGCGGCAGACCTCGAGCTTCGCCGCGCTCGACGCCGCCGCGATCACGCGCGCGCCGACCGCCTTGCCGATCTCGACCGCCGACAGGCCGACGCCGCCGGCGGCGCCGAGCACGAGCAGCGTCTCGCCCGCGCGCAACGCCGCCCGGTCGACGAGCGCGTGGTACGACGTGCCGTAGACGAGCACGAATGCCGACGCGGTGACGAAGTCGAGCTCGTCGGGGATCGGCATCACCGCCGCCGCCGGCGCCTTCACCCGCTCGGCGAACGCGCCCGAGCCGGTGAACGCCATCACCCGCAGGCCGGGGCGGACGTGGGTGACGCCGGGCCCGACCGACTCGATGACGCCCGCGCACTCGCCGCCGGGAGAGAACGGCAGCGGCGGCTTGAGCTGGTACTTGCCCTGGATCATCAGCCCGTCGGGGAAGTTCACGCCGGCGGCGTGGGCGCGGAGGATCACCTCGCCCGCGCCCGCCACCGGATCGGCGACCTCCTCGACGACGAGCCGCTCCGGCGGCCCGAGCTCCTTGCAGACCAGCGCCTTCATCGACGCAGCGTAGCGCACGGCGCGGCGTGGCCGTGGCGAGCGGGTGGACGATCGGGATCAGAAGGTGCCGGTGACGGCGAGGCCGGTGGCGTGCGGGGCGGCGAGCGGCGCGAGGCGCCAGGCGGTGACCAGCGGGCCGCGCGCGTCGGTGTGGCCGCGCCGCCAGATGAAGCGCGGCTGGGTCAGCGCGCTGACGGTGGCGACGACGGTGCCGACGCCGAAGGAGAGGCCGGCGTCGGTCCAGCTCCGGTCGTGGACGCCGACGTAGACGCTGGTGCCGAGGTTGAGGGCGAGGCCGCCGAAGACGTTGAGCGCCATCGAGCGGCGCTCGCGGACGGCGGTGCGGGCGATCGCGCGGCGCGCGGCGGCGTCGTCGGCGCAGGCGTCGCCGGTGAGGCGCGGGCGGGTGACGCGCGGCGGGATCACGAGGCGGGCGCCGAGGCCGATCGTCGCCTTCGCGGCGCCGAGGTAGAGCACCGCGATGCGCGCGTCGTGGCGATCGTCGTCGGGCGAGACGTCGGCGAGCGCGAGCGCGAGCTGGCCGGCGGCGGCGACGCCGAAGATCGCGGCCCACGACCACCGCCAGCGCGACGCGGCCACC
>DASZXE010001060.1:0-4578 GCA_035546475.1 Kofleriaceae bacterium | reverse complement strand
GAAGCTGCGGCCGCAGCGCGGACACGACAGCCCGCCCGCGCGCCCCGGCGCCGCCGCCTCCTCGAGCGTGACCAGGCGGCGCGCGTCCCGCTGGCAGTAGATCATGTCCTGGTAGACGGTCTTGCAGGTCGGGCACACGCGATCGCGGGCGCCGACCGACACCGCGCCCGCGCCCGCCCCGGCCACCGTGCCGGCCGCGCCGGTGCCCGCCGACGTCGACGACGAGGAGGCCGACGACGACGACGACGTCGACGGCGAGCCGGCGCTCACCAGCGGCGGGTTCGACCGCAGCCGGCGGAGCGGCGCCGGCCCGCCCGGCGGCGGCGGCGGCATCGTCGGGATCCGCTGGCTGCTCGCCGGCCGCCCCGGCGACGACGCGCGCGGCGCCGGCCGCAGCGCCTGCCGCGCGGCGATCGCCCGCGCCCGCTGCCGGCGGCGCAGCACGATGCCCAGCAACAGGCCCGCGGTCACCGCGAGCACGATGACCGCGATCAGCATCGCCAGCTCGACCGCGCCGCTCATCCCTCGTCTCCCAGCTCGCCCGCCTCGATGCCGTGGCGGCGCAGGAGCTTGTGGAGGTACTTGCGGTCCATGTCGGCGTCGCGCGCGGCCTTGCTGATGTTGCCCTCGGCGCGCTTGAGCAGCCACGTCAGGTAGCGCCGCTCGAACTGGTCGTTCCAGCGCTCCTTGGTGTCGCGGAACGACAGCCCCGGCTCGAACTCCGGCTCGGCGGCGGCGATCGCGAGCGCCGGGTTCGATCCGCGCTGGAAGCCGTCGGCGCCGAGCGGCGCGACCATCGCCGACGGATCGCTGCGCAAGGCGAGCGCCCGCTCGATCACGTTGCGCAGCTCGCGCACGTTGCCGGGCCAGTCGTGGGCGTAGAGCGCCGCCCGCGTGTTGTCCGACAGCACCGGCGGCGTCTCGCCGGCCGGCGTCATCGTCGAGAGGAAGTGATCGATGAGCCGCGGGATGTCCTCGCGGCGGTCGCGCAGGGCCGGCGCCGTGATCGGCACCACGTTCAGCCGGAAGTAGAGGTCCTCGCGGAACTTGCCCTTCTCGACCTCGCTGCGCAGGTCCTTGCGGGTCGCCGCGATCACCCGCAGGTCGACCTTGATCGTCCGCGAGCCGCCGACCCGGCGCAGCTCGCGCTGCTCGAGCACGCGCAGGAGCTTCGGCTGCAGGTCGAGCGACAGCTCGCCGATCTCGTCGAGGAAGACGGTGCCGCCGCTCGCCAGCTCGAACGCGCCGTGGCGGGTGGTGACCGCGCCGGTGAACGCGCCCTTCTCGTGGCCGAACAGCTCGCTCTCGATCAGCGTGCCGGCGACCGCGCCGCAGTCGACGACGATGAACGGCGCGTCCTTGCGCCGCGACAGCCCGTGCAGGCCGCGCGCGATCATGTCCTTGCCGGTGCCGGTCTCGCCCTCGATGAGGACGGTGGCGTCGGTCGGGGCGATCCGCTCGATCAACCCGAAGATCTCGCGCAGCGCGACCGAGCGGCCGACCATCTCGCCGAGCGCCTCCCGCTCCGACGGCAGGATCTCGATCCGCTCCTCGAACGGCGTGAACTTCAGCTCGACCGCGCCGGCGCCGACCACCGAGCCGGCGCGCAGGTACGCCTCGCGGATCTCGGCGCCGTCGAGGAAGGTGCCGTTGGTCGAGTCGCGGTCGCGGACGAGGTAGCCCTTGCCGTCGCGGACGATCTCGAAGTGGGTGCGCGACACCGTGTCGTCGGCGATGACGAGATCGTTGTCGGCGGCCTTGCCGACCCGGAAGACGTCGCCGGGGATGACGAACTCGAGCCCGCGCTGCACACCCTTGGTGACGACCAGCTTGCAGCGCCGGAGGTTGACGGTGGCCGGCTTGGCCTCGCGGCGGATGCGGGTTCCGCCAAGGACGTCCATCACGGCCGATGGTAGCACCCGACCCCACGTGCCGCGTAGAGCGATCGAAGGCGCGCCGGTGCGCAGCCGGTGCGCGTCGATCGGTGACGGTGTAGGCGGGGCATCGTGCGTTGACCGCGCCGCGAACCGCGCGATACCGTCCCGGTGGTGCTCGCCGCACGCCGGTCTCCTCCTGGGCCGCTGTCGGCCGCTCTCGTGGCGGTGCTCGCGGCGTCGGCACTCCCGATCGGCTCCGCGGCAGCGCAGGTGCCGACCACCGACGACGCGGGCGCGAAGGCGGCCACCGCCGCCGGGGCGATGACCACCGGCGGCGAGCCGGTGCCGGCGAAGCCGTCCGACGCGCCCCTGCCGTCGTGCCTCGACCGCACGATGCGCGACGAGCTGGGCCGCGAGCTCGAGCCGCGCGGCGTGCAGCTCCGCGACTTCCGCAAGAACAAGAAGGTGGAGCTGTCGCTGTCGGGCGGCCTCTACGCGGGCGACCTGACGTCGTCGTCGTGGATCGGCGGCGGCGCGCTCGGCTTCTGGTTCACCGAGGACCTCGGCGTCGAGGCGAGCTTCGCGGTGACGCCGATCGCCCTCGACCTCGACAGCCCGCTCGCCCAGTTCTTCGGCGACGATCGCTTCAAGCCGGGCATGGGCTACCTGCCGCTGGTCAACCTGATGTGGGCGCCGATCCACACCAAGATGAAGATGGCCGGCGGCATCGTCCACGGCGACATCATGGCGTTCGCCGGCGCGGGGCGGCTCGTCCACGACAGCGTGCAGGGCGTGTCGTTCGACGCCGGCCTCGGGCTCGCGCTGTTCACGACGAGGTGGTTCACGGTGCGCTTCGACGCGCGCGACCTGATGGTCGTGCAGGAGGCGGTCGCCGAGACGCGCTTCACC
The DNA here is from genome assembly GCA_035546475.1 of Kofleriaceae bacterium. Taxonomy (GTDB): domain Bacteria; phylum Myxococcota_A; class Polyangia; order Haliangiales; family Haliangiaceae; genus UBA2376. Next base: position 1,792 of record DASZXE010001060.1, on the reverse strand, counting down.
AACAACCTGCTCGCCACCGCCGGCATCGCGGTGTGGATCCCGACGGGGCTCTGATGCGCGACCCCGCCCGCCGCTCCGTGCCCGTGCCCGTGCCCGTGCCCGTGCTGCTCTGCCTCGCCCTGACCGCGCTGCCGACAGCATCGGCCGGCGCGCAGCCGGCGCACGGCGGCGCGGCGGCGGCGTCGTCGGAGGCGCCGTCGCCTGCCCTGCCCGCACAGTCGACGCGCGCCGCGCCCGCGGCGATCCCGCTCGCCGAGCACACGACCGGCCAGTGCATCGATCAGGAGATCGCCGACCGGCTCGCGGTCAAGCGGCGCCGGCGCGGCGCGGTCGATCGCCTGTTCGTCAAGCAGGGCCGCCACGAGCTGACCGCGCTCGGCGGCTACTACGCGTCGGATCTGTTCAGCGGCACCTGGGTGCTCGGCGGCGCGTACACGTACCACATGACCGATCAGACGGCGGTCGAGCTCGGCGGCGGCGTCACCCACGCGAACGCCGACATCATCCGCGCGATCGAGGACGCGCGCGGCCAGGTCCTCGACGACGACTACGCGCGCGTCATCTACGCCGAGTCGCTGCTGATCTGGAGCCCGGTCTACGGGAAGCTGCGGTTCGGCGGCTCGATCGCGCACTTCGATCTCCACCTCGACGCCGGCGTCGGCGTCGTCGACTCCACCACCAGCCGCGGCGCGATGGGCGTCGGCGGCCTGGGCATGAAGCTCTTCCTCGGCAAGGCGTTCGCGCTGCGGCTCGACGCCCGCGACCGCGTCTTCCGCCAGGAGCTGCTCGACGAGCACTTCCTGGTCAACGACGTCGCCGTCACCGTCGGCTTCTCGCTGTTCGCGCCGTTCAGCAACTAGCGGATCCCATGCGCACCTACCACGCCCTCGCCGTCGTCCTCCTCGCGCTCGTCGCGCTGCCCTCGAGGTCCGCCGAGGCGCAGAGGCACCGAGGCAAGAAGCCCCCGCCTCCCGCTCCCGCTCCCGCTCCCGCTCCCGATCAGCCGCCGACGCCGGAGCCCGCGGCGACCGATGCCGCGCCTGTGCCTGCGCCTGCGCCTGCGCCCGCGACGCCGACGCCTGCACCGGCCACGAGTCCTTCGGGTCTCGGGAGCGGGAGCGGGAGCGGGAGCGGGAGCGAGAGCGATGCGGAGGCGGAGGTCGACGTCGACTCCCTGCGCCAGGAGTACCTGAGCCTGCGCGACGAGCTCTTCGAGTCGCGCGCCCGCGCGGCCACCGTCGCGAGCGCGCTCTACTCGACGCGCATCCAGGTCCAGCTCGGCTTCGCGAACCCGCGCTTCCACGGCGTCACCCGCGCGTCGATCCGCCTCGACGGCGCCAGCGTCTACGACGACACCCGCGGCGCGATCGCGTCCGACGACGCGGTGCGCTTCGACGGCTGGATCGCGCCCGGCCGCCACCAGCTCGTCTTCCGCGTCGAGGCGGTCGGCGTCGAGGACAACCGGTTCACCTCGGCGACCGAGAGCTCGATCGTCGTCGAGGCGGTGGCCGGCAAGGATCTGAAGGTCGTCGCCCGCGCGCGCGACGACGGCGACATCGCCTACGCGTGGAAGAAGGGCCAGAAGGGCAGCTACAAGCTCGGCCTCACCGTCGACGTCAAGACGGTGGCGCGGCCCGCCGCCGCCGGTGGCGCGGCCGCCCCCACCGCGAAGCCGGAGGCCGCGCATGCGAAGTGAGGCGCGCGCCGCCCTCGCCGCGATCGTGCTCGCCCTCGTCGTGAGCGCCGGGCCCGCGCAGGCGCGCCCCGCGCCCGGCGACACGACCGGCGCCGG
>DASZXE010001059.1:0-1597 GCA_035546475.1 Kofleriaceae bacterium | reverse complement strand
GCTCGATGCCGCCGGTCACCCCGCCGCCGCTGCCGAACCCGGTCGGTCCACCGCCGGCCGAGGTCTTCGAGCAGGAGGAGCGCGACGCCGCCTGGGCCGACGACCACGAGCACGAGCTCGCCGCGCGGCTGCGCGCCGTCGAGGAGGACCTCGAGGCCCGCGGCATCACCGTGCGGATCGGCCCGCCCGAGTGCCGCAGCAGCCGTTGCCGCGTCACCATCGGCGCCGACGACACCGGCGCGCTCGGCCGGCTCTTCGACGCCCTCGAGTCCGACCAGGGCCTCGAGGGCTGGGCCGACTCGATCCTCCTCGATCGCGTCGTCGCCGGCGACGACGGCCACCTCGAGACGACGGTGACCGCGCAGTTCGAGCGCGGGCCGTAGCGAGCCTCGAGCTCGCGGTGCCGGGGCCGGCGCGCGCCCGGCGAGCCGCGGCGGGGATTTGCCCGCGAGGCCGCGGCGGTTTACAAGCAGGCATGACCGAAGCCGAGCCGGCGATCCTGGGCGCGTCCCGCGATCGTTCGCTCCCGACCGCCCACGCGGTGTCGATGCCCGTGCGCCCGCGCGCGTCGGCGCCGACCGTCCACGTCGCCGGCATGTGGCGGCGCGCGGCCGCCGGCCTCGTCGATCTGGCGATCCTGGCGCCGATCGTCGTGCTCCTGGTCTTCCTCGCGTCGCGCCTGACCGGCGCGCGCATCCCGGCCAGCCGCGCCAGCCTGGACTTCTGGCTCGACCTGCTGCTCACCAGCGATCCGGCGGTGCTGTCGGCCCTCGTCATCGCGGCGGCGACCGGCCTCCTCTACCTGTTCGTCTTCCAGGCGACGATCGCCCAGACGATCGGCATGCGGCTCCTGAAGCTGCGGGTCATCGACGTCTACGGCGATCCGCCGTCGTACGCGCGCGCCGGCGTGCGGACCGCCGCGTACCTGGCGAGCATCGCGACGCTGTTCCTCGGATTCTGGTGGATCGGCTTTGACGCGGAGAAGCGCGGCCTGCACGATTGGATCGCCGGCACCTATGTCATCCGCGGGTAGGTAAGGCCGATGTCCTCGCTCAGCTCACTCCTGGTCCGTGACGGCGTGGTGAGCGTCAAGCGGATGGAGCGCGCCTTCCAGGCCCAGGTCATCGACGGCGGCGGCCTCGACACCATCCTGCTCGAGCAGGAGCTGGTGAGCGAGGACCAGCTCGTCGACTACCTGTCGCAGGCCTCGGGCCTGCCGGCGGCGAGCTGGGACGACTGCGAGATCATCGACGACGAGGCGCTGCGTCGCGTGCCGGTGGAGCTCGCGACCGAGCTCGAGGTCGCGCCGCTGTCGTTCGACGCCGGCGCGCTGTCGGTGCTGGTGAAGGACCCGGTCGACACCGCGCGCCTCGGCGCGCTCGCCGACCGGCTGGGCGTGACGATCCAGCCGATGATCGTGCCGGAGTACCGCTGGCACCTCGTCTTCACGCGCGACTACGACCAGCCGCCGGAGGACCGCTTCGTCGCGCTGGCGACCGCGCTCGGGTCGGTCGGCGGCGAGGTCCGGCACCGGCCGGTCCAGGACGGCGCCGAGGCCGGCGAGGCCGAGGAGGCTGCCGCGCCGGAGCCGGAGGAG
>DASZXE010001058.1:0-3298 GCA_035546475.1 Kofleriaceae bacterium | reverse complement strand
GGGCGCACGCCACCGTCGTCGCCGGGCGGCGGGAAGCAGTCGGCGAGCATGGGGATGGCGTCCTCGAGCGACGCCCGGAGCGGCGCGCGGACCTGCTCGACCGAGATGACGACGTCGGCCGGATCGCCGGCGGGCACCGGGCCGGACGCGGCGCCACCTGCGGCCGCGCGCGCACGCCGGCGGGCCAGCGCGATCTGCTCGCCGAGGCGTCGGCGCTCGTCGGCGCCGAGCCGGGTCACCTCGCGCACCGGCGCGGGATGCGTTGGCGCGGCGGTCCCGTCGCCCGCGGCCGGGGCGCCGCCGGCTGTCCGGGAGGCGGACCGTCCGGCCGGCCGGACATCGGCGCTCGTCGCGGGCCGGCCTCCGCGCGACCACAGCCACGCGCCGAGCGCGAGCACCGCCACCGCGGCGGCGGCGATGGCGAGCCGCGCGCGGGGCTTCACGGCGCCACCCGGGAGGCGACCGGCTGGCTTCGCACCGGAGGGCTCAGCGGAAGTGCAGCTCGACGCGGCGGTTCTTCTCGCCGGTGACGCCGGGCAGCGGCGTCGTCGAGCCCTTGCCGACGGCCTCGACCTGACCCGGGGCGACGCCGCGGCCGAGCAGGTAGGCGCGCGCGGTGTCGGCCTGGTTGTCGGTGATCACCTGCGCTTCGGCGGGCGGTCGGCGATCGTCGCTGTGAACCTCGATCGTGACGATGACGCTCGGGTTGGCCTTGAGCAGGTTCGCGAGCTCGTCGAGCGCCTTCGGCGACGTCTTCGTGAGCTTCAGCTGGTCGCGCTCGAAGCCGATCTTGGCCTGCGGGCCGGTCCAGGGGGTGAAGACCGCCGGGACCGTCGAGGCGGCGGGCGGCGTGGTCGCCGGCGGCGTGGTCACCGGCGGCGTCGTCACCGGCGGCGTCGTCACCGGCGGCGTCGTCACCGGCGGCGTCGTCACCGGCGGCGTGGTCACCGGCGGCGTCGTCACCGGCGGCTCGCTCGTCGTCACCGGCGGCGTCGTCGCCGTCGACGCAGGCGCGGGCCGCGGGATGACCTCCTTGCCCGGCGGGCACACCGGCACCAGCGGCAGCGGATAGCGGTCCGTCACCACCACGCCGATCTGCGGCGTGCCGGCGCTGGTCACCACGTCGACGTGCGACGGATCGAGCCCGCGCTCGACGAGCCGCGCCTTGATCCAGTCCGCCTGCTTCTGCGCGTCCGCCTCGTTGGTCGCCGCCACCGCCAGCGTCCACTTCGCGATCTCGGGGTGCATCATCATCGTGATGCCCATCTGATCGGTGATGATCTGGCCGCCGCGGTTCAGCCCCTTGGCGTCGAACGTCGGCTGGCGGATCAGCGTCAGCCGGTCGCCGACGAACTGGATGAGCAGCGCGCCGCCCTCGTCGGGGCAGCCGTCGAGGTCGTCGATGCCGTTCAGGTTCTCGGCGTCCTCCGGGCACTTGTCGATCGCGTCGGGGATGCCGTCGGCGTCGTCGTCGAGGTCCGGGCAGCCGTCGGCGTCGTCGTTTCCGTCGGCGTCCTCCGGGCACACCGGGCACTGATCGACGTCGTCGGCGACGCCGTCGTGGTCCTGATCCTCGTCGGGGCAGCCGTCCCAGTCCTCGAAGCCGTCGAGGTCCTCGGCGTCGGCCGGGCACTGATCGAGCGCGTCGACGATCGTGTCCTGATCGGCGTCGTGGCGGTCGGACGGGCAGCCGTCGGTCGGGAACGGCTGCTTGCCGTCCTCCTTGTCGAGCGGACACGAGTCCTGCAGGTCCGCGAAGCCGTCACCGTCGTTGTCGAGCTCGGGGCAGCCGTCGTCGTCCTCGTAGCCGTCGAAGTCCTCCGGATCGTTCGGGCACTTGTCGACCGCGTCCTCGCGCTGGTCCTTGTCGTTGTCGTCGTCGGGACAGCCGTCGGCGTCCTGGAAGCCGTCCTTGTCCTCGGGGACCGACGGGCACTGGTCCTTGTTGTTGGCGATGCCGTCACCGTCGCTGTCGCGGGTGTCGGGCGCCCAGCCGACCGACGCGAAGACGCGCACCTCCGGCGAGCCGATGCCGCTCACCAGGCCGCCGCCGCCGCCGGCGACGACCGAGACCGCGCGCGTCGCCTGGATGCGCAGGCCACCCTCGAGCTCCATCGGGCTCGAGTCGACGTCGAAGCCGAAGCCGGTGCGCCCGAACAGCTCGGCGACCACCGCGAACTTCTCCGTCGGCCGCACGGTGCCGGCGACGCCCCAGGTGAGCTGCTGGCCGACCGTGCTCGCGTACACCGTGCGCGGCTTGCGGAAGACGAGCCCGAGGTTGGCGCCCGCCGACCAGCGGCCATCGGCCGACGACCACTGGCCCATCACGCGGCCGCGCACGGTCGGCAGGTTGTCGCCGATGAACTTGGAGCCGTCGGAGCCGAAGCTCGTCGGCAGCGTGAGCCCGCCGGCCGCCGCGATCGCGAAGCGCGGGTCGTGCCACAGGCGCGCCTTCAGCTCGGCGCGCAGGTCGCCGGTGCCGGTCACCTTGAGGCCCATCGGATCGGGGCCGGCGGTGTCGGGCATGAGGCCCTGGCCCTGCTCCGAGAAGACGACCGGCAGGTCGACGCCGAGCTGGAGCTTGTCGTTCAGGCCGTACGCCGCCGACAGGTCGCCGGCCAGCACCGACTCGACGACGCGCGTGCGACTGCCCTCGATCTCCTGGTTCGGGTGATCGACGTTGTAGATGGTGAACGGGTTGGTGAGGAAGGTGATGAACGCGTCGACCGCGAGCTGCGCCTTGCCGGCGACGCTGGCGTCGGCGACCTCGAAGAAGGTCTTCGGGCCGATCGCGTACTCGAAGAGCTGGACGTCGATCGCCGGATCGTACGGCGGCGACTCTTGCGCCCGCGCCACGCCCACCTTCGCGCTGAGGCCACACGCTGCGATGGCGACGACCGCGGCGCGCGAACGAGGGGCTCGGACCCGCATGCCCGAATTGTATCAGGAATCAGGAAGGGGCTTCGAAGTGGAACGTCCAGGTGAGGACGGCGGTCACCGGCCGATCGTCGGTGTCGAGCGCCGGGTCGAAGGTCAGGGCGTGGGCGCGCGCGAGCGCCAGCTCGTCGAGGCCGTGGCCGAGGCCGGCGCCGAGCAGGCGGGCCTTGACGACCTTGCCGTGCTCGTCGACGGTGAGCTGGACCCGGATCGCGCCGCTGATCCCGAGCTGCTTCGCCTCGGGCGGGTAGTCGGTGATCGCGTGATCGTAGTCGCCCTTCGGCATCGGCATCTTCTTGATCGACGCCACCGAGACCGGCCGCGCGATCGCGGGCCCGCTGCCGGGCCCGACCCCCTCGCC
>DASZXE010001057.1:0-2143 GCA_035546475.1 Kofleriaceae bacterium | reverse complement strand
ACCGGCCGTCGCCGCGCAGCGTCCGATCGTCGGTGTGACCGCCGATGAGCACCATCTGATCGGGCTCGGCCTCCAGCAGCGAGGCGAGGTTCGGCGCGAGGCGCTGCAGGAACGCGCGCCCACCCTCGCGCAGCTCGTCGGAGCCCGAGGCGAACAGCACCTCGCCCTGGAGGATCACCTTGCCCTCGTCGACCTCGATCGCGCCGCCGCCCGCGAGGGCGCGCAGGCGCCGTTCGATGCGGGCCTTCTCGGCGCGCAGCGTCTCGAGCTCGCGGTCGCCCTCGCGCATGTGCTTGAGCACGACCTGCTGCGCGGCGAGCGCCAGCAGCGTCAGCAGCACGAACGCCGACAGCACCAGCACCAGCGCGTCGACGAACGGCGGCCAAACGTTGACGGGGAACAGCGCGGCGGGCGCGCGGTGGCGTCTCACGCCTCGGGGCCTTCTTCGGGCGCGAGCTCCGGCTCGGCGAGCGCGACCACTGGATCGATTGTGGGCTCGCCCGCAGGCTCGGCCCCGCCGCCCTGCGCAGCCGGATCAGGGACGGCGTCGCCCTGGCCCTCGGCCTCGACGACCGTGATCTTGGCCTGGGCCGACTTCCGCTTGCGCTTGCGGCCGGCCCGCGGCTCGGGGTCGACGTCGTCGGCGACCTGGGCCTGCCGCGCGCTGGCTTCCGGTGCCGCCTCGGGATCGCCGGCTGGCTCCGCCGCGACGGTCTCCTCGGGGCTGGCGTCCGCGGCGGCCTCGAGCTGCGGCTCGGCCTCGGCTTCGGCGGAGGCCGTCCCGAGCCGAGGGTCGGCGTCAGCTTCGACGGCGGCCCCGAGGTGGGCTTCGGCGTCCGGCTCGGCGGCCTCGGGGTGCGGTTCGGCGTCAGCTTCGACGGCGGCGGCCTCGGGGTGCGGTTCGGCGTCAGCTTCGACGGCGGAGGCCTCGAGCTGCGGTTCGGCTTCGGCGGGCGTTTCGGGTCGAGGCGCCGCGCCAGCGTCGTCGTCGAGCTGGGTTTCGGCGTCCGCCGCGCTCGCCGTCTCGAGCTCGGTCTCGCGCTCGTCCGCCGCCTCGAGGTCCGCCGCGGGCGCGACGCGCGCGACCAGCCGTTCGATGTCCTCGCCGAGCCGCACGAGCTCGTCGAGCACGGCGTTCTGCGGATCGGGCGCGTCGCCCTTCGCGGCCAGCAGCGCCACCTCTTCGGCCAGCGACTCGAGCTGCGGAACCAGCGCCGCGAGGGCCGGCGAGAGCGCGCCTGCGGTGCCACGCATCTCGACGGCTGCGCCGGCGAGCGCGCGCGACGACTCGGCGAGCTCGGCCCCCAGCGTGCCGCGCAGCTCGCCGAGGCCCGCGAGCGCCGCGCCCGTCGCGTCCGAGAAGGCCCTCGTCGCGACCTCCGTGGACGCGGCCATCGCCGTCGCCGCGTCGTTGAGCGCCGCCGTGGCGCGCGCGAGCCCCTCGGCCGTCTGCGCGTGCGCCTTCTGCGCTTCGCCCGAGATCTGAGCGACGGCGGCGTTCGTCGTCTCCAGCGTGCGGCGCGCTTCCTCGGCCGTGGCGCCGATCGCCTGGGTCAATCCCGCCTGCACGCGCTCGGCCGCCGTTCCGAGCTCGACGCCCACGAGCTCAGCCGCCTGAGCGAGGCCGCCGCCGACGCGCTCGGTCGCGGCGGTGAGCTGCGAACCGACGCGCTCGGAAACCGCCGTGAGCTGCGCGCCGATCTCCGTCGAGACCGTCGCGAGGTTCTGGCCGATCTGCTCGGAAGCCGCGACGAGACGAGCGCCGACCTGCTCGGAGACCGTGCCGAGCTGCGTCCCCACCTGCTCGGAGGTCGCGACGAGGCGGCCGCCGACCTGCTCGGAGACGCTGGCGAGCCCGGTTCCGATCTGGTCGGAGGCCGCCGCGAGCTGCGCGCCCACACGGTCGGTCGCTGCCGTGAGCTGTTCGCCGACGCGCTCTGAGGCGGTCGTGAGCTGCGCGCCGACCTGCTCGCAGGTGGCCGCGAGCTGGGCCGACGCGCGCTCCGACGCCTGAGCGAGCCCCGCCGTCAGGCGCTCGGAGGCCGTGGCCAGCCGATCACCGAGCTGCTCCGAGGCGGCGGAGAGCCGGCCGCCGACGTCCGCGGACAGCGACGTGAGCTGGGTGCCCACGCGCTCGGACGTC
>DASZXE010001056.1:0-2830 GCA_035546475.1 Kofleriaceae bacterium | reverse complement strand
GAGGCGCGCCTCGAGGACGAGCTACGGTCGTGCGCGGCCCAGGCGCTGCGCAAGGTCGTGGCCGAGGTCGACGAGCAGGCGGTGCGGGTCGCGGCGCGCCGGCTGATCGCGCAGGGGCGGCGGTGAGCGGCGTCTGGCAGGTCGTCGTCGACGAGGTCGCCGGCCGCCCGCTGACCTTCGCCGCCGAGGTCGTGCAGTTCATCGTGCTCGTGCTGATCGTGCGCGCGGCGGCCCGCGGCCTCGTCGGCAAGGCGCTCGCGGAGCGCCGGCGCGGGATCGCAGCCCGCATCGCCGCCGCTGATGCCGGCCCCGCGACGGCCGCCGAGGCGGAGGCGCAGGCGGCCGCGATCGTCGCCGAGGCGCACGTGCGCGCGGCCGCGCAGACCACCGAGGCGACGGCCGCGACCGAGGCGCAGCGCACCGAGGAGCTGGCAGCGATCGAGCGGGCCGCCGCGGCGCTGGTGACCCAGGCCGAGCAAGCGGTCGAGACCGAGCGGGCGCGCGCCGCGCACGAGGCGTCGGAGCGGCTGATCGAGCTGGTCGCCGCGGTGGTGCGCGATGTGCTCGAGCAGGGCAGCGAAGCGGAGCGGCGGCAGGCCACCGAGAAGCTGATCCTCGAGCGCCTGCAGGAGCTGGCCGGGTGACCGACGCCGGCCCGCTGCGCGCCGCCCTCGCCGGCTTCCGCGGGTCGAGCGTCCGCCTCGCGGCCCGCACGCCGCTCGATCCCGGCGTCGTCGAGCAGGTCCGCGCGCGGGTGTCGGCCGCCGCCCACCGCGCGATCGCCGTCGAGGTCGAGGTCGATCCGCGCCTCGATGTCGCCGCCCGCCTGATCCTCGGCCGCGATCGCTGGATCGATCTCGATCCCGGCCGCAAGTTCCTCGCCGACCTGCAGGCCGCCGTCGCCGAGCGCCGGCGGCTCGGTCTCGGCGGCGTCGCCGACACCGCCGCCCACCTCGCACACCTGATCGACGCGATCCAGCCGTCGCTCGGCGTCGAGGACCTCGGCGAGGTCGGCAAGGTGCTCGAGGTCGGCGACGGCACCGCCCGCGTCGCGGGCCTGGGCGGCGTCGGCGCGCAGGAGCTGATCCGGTTCCGCGGCGGCGTCCACGGCATCGCGTTCGACCTGCTCGAGGACGCGGTCGGCTGCCTCGTCCTCGGCGCCGAGGCGCCAATCGAGGAGGGCAGCGTCGCCGAGCGCACCGGCCGCCTGCTCCACGTGCCGGTCGGCGCCCGCCTGCTCGGCCGCGTCGTCGACGCGCTCGGGCAGCCGCTCGACGGCGGCCCGCCGATCGAGGGCGGCCCACTGCGCCCCGTCGAGAACCTGGCGCCCGGCGTCGTGCAGCGCCACCCGGTCGTCGAGCCGCTCCACACCGGCGTCAAGATCATCGACGCGCTCGCGCCGCTCGGCCGCGGCCAGCGCGAGCTCATCCTCGGCGATCGCAAGATCGGCAAGACCACGATCGCGATCGACACCATCCTCAGCCAGCAGGGCACCGGCGTCGTCTGCATCTACACCGCGATCGGCCAGAAGGCCGCCGCGGTCGCGCGGCTGGTCGACACCCTCGCCGCCCACGGCGCGATGGCGTACACGGTCGTGGTCGCCGCCTTCGCGGGCGATCCGCCGGCGTTCCGCCACCTCGCGCCGTACGCCGCCTGCGCGATCGGCGAGGACGTCATGGCGCGCGGCGGCCACGCGCTCGTCGTCTACGACGACCTCAGCAAGCACGCCGTCACCTACCGCGAGATCTCCGCGCTGCTCGAGCGGCCGATCGGCCGCGAGGCGTATCCGGGCGACATCTTCTACCTGCACTCGCGACTGCTCGAGCGCGCGGCGCGCCTGCGCGACGACCTCGGCGGCGGCTCGCTCACCGCGATCCCGATCGTCGAGACGCTCGCCGGCGACATCTCCGCCTTCATCCCGACCAACGTCATCTCGATCTGCGACGGCCAGATCTTCCTCGACGGCCGGCTGTTCAACGAGGGCACGCGGCCGGCGATGGACGTCGGCCTGTCGGTGTCGCGCGTCGGCGGCATGGCGCAGACGCCGGCGATGAAGAAGGTCGCGGGCCGCCTGCGGATCGACCTCGCCCAGTACCACGAGATGGCGCAGTTCGTCCGCTTCGGCGCCGAGGTCGACCAGGCGACGCTCGATCAGCTCACCCGCGGCGAGCGCGAGCGCGAGGTCCTCGAGCAGGAGCCGCACCGGCCGCTCCACCTCGAGGAGCAGGTGGTGGCGCTCTACGCCGCGGTGCACGGACACCTCGACCGCGTGCCGGTCGCGCGCGCCCGCGCGTACGAGGCGGAGCTGCTCGCGTTCCTCGCCCGCGAGGCGCCCGACGTGCTCGCCGCGATCCGCGACCTGCGCGACCTGACCGCGCACACCGAGGAGGCGCTGGTCGCGGCGATCCGCCGCTTCACCGAGGCGTTCCTCGCGCGCAAGGAGGGCTGAGTGCAGAAGCTCCTCGACCTCCGCGAGCGGATCAAGGCGCTGCACGACATCCGCGCGGTGGCGCGGACGCTGGCGACGGTGTCGGCGGCCAAGCTCGCCGCCAGCCGCCGGCGCGCCGCCGGGCTGCGTGACTACGCGCGCGCGATGGAGGAGGTCGTCCTCCGCCAGCAGGCGTCGCTCGCGGCCGCCGGCGCGCCGCTCGATCCGGTGCTGCGCGAGCCGGCGCACGTCGCGCGGATCGCGCTCCTCGTGGTCACCGGCGATCGCGGGATGTGCGGCGGCTACAACCTCGCCGTCTGTCGCGCGGCGGCCGAGCTGCGCAGCGAGCGGTTGCAGGCGGGGCAACAGGTCGAGCTGCTCTTCAAGGGGAAGAAGGGCGAG
>DASZXE010001055.1:0-6881 GCA_035546475.1 Kofleriaceae bacterium | reverse complement strand
CGGCCACGCCGGCGCGGCTGCTCGATCGCGCGGCCGCCGCGCAGCGCGAGCGGATGGCGACGTGCGGCGGCGCGCTCGTCCGCGAGTTGCGGGTCGCCCACGACGAGGCCGCGGTCGCCGGCGCGCTCGCCGCCCTCGCCGCCGACGGCCTCGACCCGCTGCTCGCCCTCGGCGCCTCGGCGATCATGGACCGCCGCGACGTCATTCCCGCCGCGCTCGTCCGCGCCGGCGGCGAGGTGGTGCGCCTCGGCATGCCGGTCGATCCCGGCAACCTCCTCCTGCTCGGCCGCCTCGGCGACGCGACCGTGATCGGCGTCCCCGGCTGCGCGCGCTCGCGCAAGCGCTCCGGCTTCGACACCGTCCTCGAGCGCGTCTGCGCCGGCGTCGCGCTCGGTGGCGCCGACCTCGCCGCGCTCGGCGTCGGCGGCCTGCTCGAGGAGCCTCCCGCGCGCCCGTGGCCGCGCGCCGGCGCCCGCGACGACGCCGACGGCGCGCTTCGGGTCGCCGCGATCGTGCTCGCCGCCGGCCGCGGCACCCGCCTGGGCGGCGGCAAGCTCCTCGCCGACCTCGGCGGCCAGCCGCTCGTGCGCCACGCGGTCACCGCGGCGCTCGCCTCGCGCGCGCGGCCGGTCGTCGTCGTCAGCGGCGCCGATCCCGACGGGCTCGGCCGCGCGCTCGCCGGCCTCGACGTCATCGTCGTCCACAACCCCGACCACGCCCTCGGCATGTCGACCTCGCTGCGCGCCGGCATCGCCGCGGTCGCCGACCGGGACGTCGACGGTGCGCTCGTCTGCCTCGGCGACATGCCGCGCGTCACCGCCGCTCACCTCGACGCGCTCATCGCCGCGTTCGATCCCGACGGCGACGCCACCATCGTCGTGCCGACCTGCGAGCGCAAGCGCGGCAACCCGGTCCTGTGGGGCCGCCGCCACTTCGCCGAGATCGGCGACCTGCGCGGCGACGTCGGCGCCCGCGCGCTGATCGAGCGCCACGCCGACCAGGTCCGCCTGCTCGCGCTCGACGATCCGGCGATCCTCCTCGATGTCGACACGCCGGAGGCGCTCGCCGCGGCCCGCGCGGCCGAGCGCGCCGAAGGCGCGTGATACGCTCGCGGGCCATGGCGCGCCCGCGGCCCCCGGTCCACCAGCTGGTCCACATCCTGGGCGGCGCGCTGCGCGGGCTGGGTCTCGCCGCCGCCCCGCTCGACGTCGAGCGCTGGGGCTTCGCGCTCCACGGCGCGCTGTCGGCGCCCGGCCGCGAGTACCACAATCACGATCACGTCCTCGAGCTCGCCGACGGCGGCCGCGGCGAGCCGCTCGACGTCCTCGCCGCGCTCTACCACGACGCGATCTACCTGCAGGTCGATCAGGGGCCGCCGCCGGCGATGGCCGCCGAGCTCGCGCGCGTGCTCGACCACACCGACGTCGGCTGGCAGGTGCGGGCGCCGTCGACGCCGGCGGTCGCCGACGTCCTCGTCGTCTTCGGCCGCGCCGCCGGCGACTGGGTGACGCCGGCCGCCGGCATCAACGAGCTGGCCTCCGCGCTCATCGCCGCGCTCCACCTCGGCGCCACGCTCGATCGCGCCGCGCTCGTCACCCTCGCGATGGCGATCGAGCAGACGATCCCTTTCCGCTCCGAGCCGGTGGCGCCGCTCGTCGCGCGCGGCGCCGCCCTCGGCTTCGACCCGCCGGCCGTCGAGGCGATGGTCCGCCGCGCGGTCCGCTTCGCCAACCGCGACGTCGACAACTTCGCGACGCCGGATCCGGGCCGCTTCCTCGACAGCACGTGGAAGCTGCTGCCCGAGAGCAACCCGACCTTGCAGCTCCCGTGGGTCTACACGGTGCGCGACTACCGGATCGCGCTCGAGAAGATGGAGGGCTTCCTCGGCTCGCTGCCGGCCGAGCGCGTCTTCCACCGGTGGGACGGCGAGCCGTCGGCCGACGTCCACGCCGAGCGCGTGCGGCAGGCGACCGCCAACCTCGACCTCGCCGTGCGCTACCTGCGCATCAAGCTCTACTCGATCGCGGTCGTCGAGGCGCTGTGCGACGCGACCGGCGGCGACGTCCCGCTCGACTACTTCATGGGCGGCCCGCCCGGCCCCGCCGAGGCGCCGCTGCGGGTCGACGGCCACCTGCCGGCGGTCGCGCGCCCGGCCGATCGCGATCCGGTGCTCGATGCGCTGCTCACCGCCGGCCGGGCGTCGCCGTCGAGCTTCGACACCGGGCCGTCGCCGCTCGCGGCGTTCCTCCACGCGACCTGCTCCGACGCGGCGATCGCGCGCGGCCTGGCGACGGCGCGCGAGCTGTGGGCGGGCCGCCGCACCGCGCACGACTTCCTGCGCGATCAGCCGACCGCGGTCGCCGACATCGCCGCCGCCGCCGCCGAGATCGTCGAGACCCGCGCCGACGCGCTGCGTGGCCTCGCCGCCCGCCTCCGCACCACGGAGTGACGCCCGCGCCGCCGCGGCGTAGGGTGTCGGCCATGGCGAACATCGACAAGGTCCGGCTCGGCACCCACGGCCCCGAGGTCTTCCCGCTCGCGCTCGGCTGCATGAGCATGGGCGCGCGCAGCGCCTACGGCGACAGCAGCGACGACGAGGGGATCGCGACGATCCAGGCCGCGCTCGAGCGCGGCGTGAACCTGATCGACACCGGCGACTTCTACGGCAACGGCCGCAACGAGCTGCTGGTCGGCCGCGCGCTCGCCGGCCGCCGCGACCGCGCGATCATCAGCGTGAAGTTCGGCGGCATGCGCGGGCCCGACGGCGCGTTCGTCGGCTACGACGCGCGGCCGGCCGCCGTGAAGAACTTCTGCCACTACAGCCTGGTCCGGCTCGGCGTCGACCACCTCGACATCTACCGGCCGGCCCGCCTCGATCCGGCGGTGCCGATCGAGGAGACGGTCGGCGCGGTCGCCGACCTGGTGAAGGCCGGCTACGTCCGCTACCTCGGCGTGTCGGAGCTGGGCGCCGACAGCATCCGCCGCGCCGCCGCGGTCCACCCGGTGTGCGATCTGCAGATCGAGTACTCGCTGATCAGCCGCGGGCCCGAGGCGACGATCTTCCCGGCCCTGCGCGAGCTCGGCATCGCGACGACCGCGTACGGCGTGCTGTCGCGCGGGCTGCTCACCGGCAGCAAGGTGAACGGGCCGCGCGACTTCCGCGCCCACATGCCGCGCTTCGCCGGCGACAACGGCGCGCGGAACCAGCGGCTGGCCGATGCGCTCGCGCGGCTGGCCGCCGCCCGTGGCGTCACCGCCGCCCAGCTCGCGATCGCCTGGGTGCGCGCGCGCTCGACCGACGCCGGCGCGCCGATCATCCCACTGCTCGGCGCCCGCACCCGCGCGCAGCTCGACGAGTCGCTGGCGGCGCTCGACGTGACGCTCGACGCCGCCGACCTCGCCGCGCTCGAGGAGGCGGTGCCCGCCGGCGCGGTCGCCGGCACACGCTACGCCGCGCCGCAGATGCAGCACCTCGACAGCGAGAAGTAGCGGGCCGCCGCGCGCGATCGGCCGCGCCCGCGATTGACGCTGCGATGGCCGCCGCCGACGATCGCTGCATGAAGCGTCTCTCGTTCGCGCTCCTGCTCGCGCTGGCCGCCTGCGGCGGCAGCTCCGCCGCGCCGAAGGCCCCCACGCCCACGCCGCCGACGGCGCCCACCCCGCCGGTCAGCAGCGGCGGCACCGCGCCGTGCACCGCCGAGGCGGTGGCCGGGAGCTGGAGCACCGATCAGGGCTCCGACTTCGAGGAGATCACGCTCGAGGCGGGCGGCGCCTACAGCACGTACCTGCACGACCGTCCGTTCGAGAGCGGCCACTGGGCGCTCGACGGCGGCGCGCTCGTCCTCACCGGCGACAGCGGCAGCACGACCCGCATCGACGGCGCGCGGTGCGGCGACTACTTCACCGGCTCGACCGACGGCAACGACGTGACGTGGACCCCGATCCACGCCGGCGAGCTGTAGCGGGCGCGTTCAGCATCAGGCTTCGCGGGAAGCGAGCAGGTGCGCGGAATGCCCGAGCGGCGCATTTCGCGGAGAGCGCGGACCTCGCGTGGCTCGGTCCCATTCGGAACCTCGCGTTGCTCGGTTCCTTCAGTCGCGACGCGCGCGCACGGCGGCGAGGAAGCTCTGGTAGAGCGGGCGCGGATCGAGGAGGCTGCGGTCGCCGGGGTCGGTCCACTCGGGGTGCCATTGCACGCCGCGCACCCAGCGCGGCCCGTCGACGCGCACCGCCTCGATCACGCCGTCGACCGGCGAGCGCGCCTCGACGACCACGCCGCGGCCGAGCCGCTTGATCGCCTGGTGGTGCACCGACGTCACCGTCGCGCGGGTGATGCCGCCGTAGACGTTCGACAGCCACGACCCCGGCTCGATGTCGATCGGATGGCTGAGCGCGTCGTAGACCTCGGCGTCGCGGTGGACGATCGCCCCCGGCACCATCGTCGTCACGTCCTGGTACAGCGAGCCGCCGAGGTAGACGTTCAGGAGCTGGTGGCCTCGGCAGATGCCGAGGATCGGCTTGTCCGCGTCGAACATCGCGCGCACCAGCGCCAGCTCGTAGCGGTCGCGCACCGCGTCGCCGGCCCAGTCGGGGCGCGCCGGCGCCTCGCCGTACATGCGCGGCGCGACGTCGACGCCGCCCGACAGCACGAGCCCGTCGAGGTCGGCGGCGTAGGCGAGCGCCTCGTCGTCGCGCGCGGTGCCCGGCACCAGGTAGGCGACCGCGCCCTCGCCGCCGACGTAGCGGACCAGCCCGCGCTCGACGTAGTAGAGCGGCTTGCCGTGGAACACCGTGCGCGAGCGGTCCTCGTGGAAGACCGACGCGCTGATGCCGATGCGCAGCGAACGCGGCGACGTCACCGGCGGCGCCTCACGATCCGTCGCGCTCGCGCGCCCGCTCGCCCGACCACGGATCGTCCGCCAGCTCCTTGTCGAACGCGCGCGTCGGGTGCCGCGCCGGATCGAGCTCGCCCTCGTCCCACGGCTCGAACGCGTTGCGCACGTTGCCGAGCCCGGCGCCGTCGAGCAGCGGCATGTGCCGCAGCAGCACCGACTTCATCGTCGCCTGGTCGACCCAGTCGAGCCCCTCCTGCGTGTAGATCTCCGGCCGGTAGTCGCTGGTGTAGAAGCGATCGCCGAGCAGCCGCCAGCTCGCGTTGAGGATGAAGACCTGGAACAGCGTCTCGCCGAAGCCGAAGCCGTGCGGCCGGTGCGACTCGCAGAGCGTACCGATCAGGAGGTCCATGTCGTCGATGCGGTCGTGGCCGCCGGCGTCGACGCCGTAGCAGGCGCGCAGCCGCGCGACGGTGTCGGCGTCGTCGGTCAGCACGTCGAAGCTCGGCACCCGCTCGAGCCCGAGCTCGACGCGGAGCTGGTTGTAGCGAGGCACGCCGCGCTCGCGGTCGCGGTAGAGATCGAGCGCGCCGAGGTCCACCACCGCCCGGTGCGGCACGGTGAGATCGAGGAGCGCCGCCGGGAAGTTGTTGTTGACCAGCGCGCCGGGGCTCTGCGCGCCCATCGACGCGGCGACCGCCTCGAGGCCGTGCTCGCGCAGGATCGGCCCCACCGCGGCGCCGCGCGTGCGCAGGAGCGGGATCGCGAGCGGCGGCGCGTCGACGCGGAGGAGCTGGAACGCGTCGGGCAGGAGCGAGTGCATCCGGTAGACGGCGGTGAACTCCTCCGACAGGCCGTAGCGGGCGAAGGTGCCCTGCGGCCCGCCGACGATGCCGCCGAGCTCGTGGCTCGCGATCGGGATCGGCTCGACGGTGTGCGGGTGCTCGCCGCCGAACCAGCTCGTCAGGAGCCCGTACCAGTTGGCGTGCATCGCGTCGTGCAGCGTGCGGTTGGCGAGGATGGCCGGCGTCCACTCGACGGTGTGGATCTTCGCCATCACCGCGGCGTTGACCAGCCGCGCGGTCTGGAACAGCCGCTCGTCGTCCCAGTCGTCGTACCGCTCGCGCAGGTGATCGCAGATCGCGTTGTGCTCGCGGGCGAAGACGGTGTGCATCGTCGCCAGGCCGAGCCACCAGTTGCGGACGAAGCCGGTCTGCTCGACGCCGGTGGCGGGATCGATCGGCAGCAGGCCGTCGTCGGTGAGCCGCAGCTTGCCGTCGGTGCCGCTGCGCAGCGCGCGCTGCGTGTCCGGATCGCTGCCGTAGAGCTGCGAGCCGTCCCACCAGTGCGTCACCTCGTTGATCGTCGTCGGCGGCCGGTCGCCGTCGGCGGCGGCGCGCGTCGGATCGGGCCGCGACGTCGGCAGGTCGAGCGTCTCGATCCCGTAGCGGCGCAGCGGATCGTCGTCGGCGAGCGGCACGCGATCGAGCCGATCGTAGTCGGGCGTGCCGTGGCTGACCCAGTCGTGGACCATGAACTGGATCCACGCCGCCGCCCACAGGTTGAGGAACGGCACCTCCTTGCGCGGACCGGTCGGCGCCAGGAGCTGGCGCGACAGCTCGCGCACGCTGACCGGGTTGGTCGCCGGCTCGCTGCGCGGCCGCACCGCCTCGAGGCCGACGCCGTCGCCGACGTTGCGGAAGAAGCGCGTGTAGGCCGCGCCGATCATCGGATCGTAGCGGCCGTCGGCGTCGCGGCGCAGGTCGTTCCAGCTCCCGTCGGCGGTGCGCCAGTGGCGCGCCCAGTCGGGCGGTCCGTCGGGCGTCTCCCAGAAGCCGGTCTTCGAGCCGTCGGCGTACGGCCGCACGAGGTTGTTGGCGAACAGCGACTCGCGCATGTAGGCGAGCTTGAGGATCTGGATCGGCGCCCGCAGCTTCTCGGGCAGGTCGGCGGCGGTCTCGTCCCAGTTGGTCCACACGCCGTCGTCGAGGCCGCTCGCGCCGGCGCGCGCGGTCAGCCGCGTGAAGACCGCGCGGCCGACGGCGCCGA
>DASZXE010001054.1:0-7003 GCA_035546475.1 Kofleriaceae bacterium | reverse complement strand
CCACGGCGGGCACGTCGTCCCGCAGACGCGCAACATCGCCGAGATCTCGATCTTCACCCACGGCTCGCCGCACGGCATCGAGCTCGGCAGCCTCGGCTGGGCCGGCCACGCGACGGTGTCGAGCCGCCTGTCGCCGCTGCTCGCCCCGACGGTGCGCATCAACCTGTACGCGTGCTCCGCCGCGCAGGGGGCCGACTCGTTCGCCGAGCAGCTCACCGAGGACCTCGCGCGCGACTCGACCAACGCGCACAACGCCGACGTCTTCGGCCACACGACCTACGGCAACACGGCGACCCTGGCCGCCGGTCGGCAGTTCCACGCCGATGCCGGCGCGGGGGCCGAGGCGTCGTCGATCACGAACTGGCAGCTCATCTTCGACGCCGCCTTCGTCGAGGAGCAGGCGCAGTCGATCTCGTCGACGCTCGTCGGCGAGGGGACCGCGGAGGCCACGCCGGAGGCGGTCGCGGCGGCGATCCGCAGCGACAGCGTCGGACCGCTCTGGCTGGCCCGGCAGATGCGCAACGTCATGATCGAGATGCCCGGCCGGGCCGGCGGCACCCAGCGGATGGAGGCGTCGTTCGTCATGGGCCTCGCGCCCGAGCGCGCGCGCGACGCGATGCGCGACCACTGGCGGCTGCCCGAGCAGGGCACGACGCAGATCCGCAACTACTTCCACCGCGCCTCGCGGACGCGCCACCCGCATCACGGAGGCTGAGCGGCGGCGAGGTCGGGGCGGCCGAGCGCGGTGAACAGCGTCGCCAGCAGGGCGGGCAACGGATCCGGCTGGCCGGGCAGCGGGAAGTGCAGGTCGCGCACGCGCTCGAGCGCGGCGGCGAGGTCGCGATCGAGCGGGCCGCGGGCGCGCGTCTTCACGCCCTCGACGAGCGGACCGGCGAAGCGGGTGACCGTGCGCGGGTCCCAGCGGCCGATCCGCAGCAGGGCGAGCAAGTGCTCCACCGACGGCGCGCGCGCCTCGATCGCGGTGCAGTCGACGAGCGACTGGTAGTCGCCGGGGCCGAAGCGGGCCAGCTCGTCCACGGCGGCGGCGGTCGCGGGCAGCGCCGCCGCGTCGAGCCCGAGCGCGAGCACGCCCGAGTAGAACGAGTGGTACGGCTGGCGCTCGGGCCAGGCGAAGCCGCCGCGCCGCTCGACGTAGCGGGCGAGCGCGTGGAAGTTGACCGACAGCGACACGCAGCCGCCGTGGGTGGCGACCTCGAAGTCGTCGAGGGCGTCGCGCAGGCCGAGCTCGCGGTAGCCCTTGTCGCTGGTGACGACGAGCAGCCGGCCGCCGCCGAGCCGCGCCAGGCAGTCGATCGCGGCGAAGCTGGCGACCGGCAGGAGGATGACCTCGTCGTGGGCGGAGGTGGCGTACTCGCGGCAGAGGTCGTTGACGACCGGGTCCGTGTAGTCGAGGCGGGCCGGGGCGTCGGTGACCCGCCACCGCGCGGCGTGGATGGTGGCGGCCGGCTCGCGGAGGGCGCGCGCGCGATCGCCGGGCGCGCGGAGGGCGACCAGGCACTCGCGGAGCTCGCCGCCCTCGACGCGGTAGGCGTCGTACGGGATCGAGTCGAAGACGTAGTTGGCGATCGCGACGACCGGGTCGGCGGCGCCGCCGGCGTCGGCGGGGGCGAGCCGGTCGCCGCTCGCGCGCAGGACGAGCGGGCCGGGCGCCTCGGCGTCGAACATCGCGAGGTCGAGGAGGCCGGCGTCGAGGAACGGGCGCAGCTTCGGGTGGGCGGCCCAGGCGTCGAGGTTGGCCTCGGCGAGGTCGGTCATGACGAGGCGGAACGGCGGCGGCGCGGCGGCGGCGCGGGCGGCGGCGAGCTCGCCGGCGAGGCGATCGGCGAGCGCGCGCAGGAGGAAGTAGCCGAAGCGGCCGGAGCCGGCGCCGAGCTCGATGATCTGGAGCGGGCGGCGCGGCGGGGCGGGTCCGCGGCGGAGGTCGGCGAGCAGCGCGACGAGGACGTCCGCGTAGCAGGCGGCGATGAACGGGTTCGAGGTGATCTGGTTCGGCACGCCGCCGGGGCGCCACGCGGCGACGCCCTGCTGCTGGTAGCTCGCCCGCTGGAGCTGCCAGAGGAGCGACCGCGAGAAGCGGGTCGGCGGCTCGAGCTCGCGCGCGTCGTCGGTCACGTCCGCCCCCGGGGCGGCGAGCTCGGGCTGCGCGCCGGCATGGCGAGCGTCATCCGGCGGCCTCGCATGGCACGAGCATGCCGGGTGGCGCGCGGCGGCGCCAGCGATGCGCGGCGGCCAGGGGACGCGGGCCGGCGGCGGGCCGCGGGGCTACGGCGCGCCGACCGAGACGAGGTACGCGACGACGTCGGCCTGCTCGCCGTGCCGGGCCCAGCCGAGCGGCGTGCCGTTCCACAGGCGGTCGCGCGGGTCGAGCCGCGCGCCATGGAGGACGAGCGCGCGGACGACGTCGAGGTGGCCGCCGACCGCCGCCTGGTGCAGCGGCGTCGAGTGCGGGTGCAGCGACGCCGGGTTGTAGCGGTCGGGGTCCTCGCCGGCGTCGAGGAGGACGCGGACCGTCTCCGCGTGGCCGAGCTGCGCCGCCAGCGACAGCGCGGCGTGGCGATCGTCGGCGGACGACGCCGGCAGCAGGCGGCGGACGTCGTCGGTGCGGCCGAGCCCGGCGGCCAGGTCGACGCGATCGACGCGGGCGCCGCGCGCGACCAGCGCCTGCGCGGCGTCGACGAAGCCGAACGCGAGCGCGGTCCGGAGGTTGCAGCCCCACGTGCGATCGCCGGCGCCGTCGACCGACGCGCCCGCGGCCAGGAGCGCGTCGACGAGCGGGATCTGCACGCCCGCCTCGGCCGGGTGCGAGCTCGACACCAGCAGGCTCATCGTCGCGTACGCGCCGCCGTACATCGAGGCGAGCGCGTCCGGCTCGGCGCCGGCGTCGAGGAGGAGGCGCGCGACGTCGACGGCGTTGCGCGGCGATCGCTGGCGGTGGCCCTCGACGCCGTTGGCGGCCAGGTAGTGGAGCAGCGTCGCGCGGTGCACGGGCGGATCGAAGCAGCAGACGCGCGTCGACCGCGCGCGGGCGAGCGACGGCTCCGCCGCCAGCATCGCGCGCAGCCCGTCGACGTCGCCGTCGATCACCGCCTCGGCCGCCAGCTCGAACGCGCGCACCGGCGAGCCGGGCGTCTGCACCGCCGCCACGAGGGCGGCGAGCGCGTCCCAGTCGCGGAACGAGTAGCCGCGCGCGATCGCGAGCCGCGCGTCCGCCTCGTCGAGGACCGCCTGCTCGAGCTCGCCCTCCGCCAGCTCCCGCGGCTTCCAGGTCACCACCGGATCGAGGAAGCGCGGCAGGTGGCGGTGGACGAAGTCGCGCGCCGCGGGGTCGCCGCGCCGGAACGCCTCGAGGAGCTGCGCCGCGTGCGCCTGGTACGCCTCGAGCGGCGCCCGCACCGGCAACGCGGCGTGCTGCCAGCCGCTCACCGGCTCGCCTCGTCGCGGTGGAACTCCGCGATGACCTCGATCGGGCCGACGAGGTGGTCGTTGAAGTCGTCGAGCCGCTCCGCCGGGATCCAGTACTCGGTGTGCTCGCGCCCGCCGGCGACCTGCTCCGGGTACTGCGCGAGGTGGTCGGCGTCGACCGCGAAGCGGGTGACGTAGCCGGAGCCGCTCGCGGGCACGTTCCAGTCGCGCGCGATCTTGCGGGCGTAGGCCTCCTGCACCACCGGATAGAAGATCGGCTGCTCGGGGAGGCGGGGCGGGAAGCGACGCCAGCCGCTGGCCTCGATCAGCGCCAGCTCCTTCGGTCCCACCGGACGGAACAGCGTGCGGGTCGCCATGACGACGGTCGCTACCACGGTGAGGCGGGCGCCGCGAGCGGGAGGAGCCGGTTCCGCGGCGGGGCGGCGGGCCTCGAAATCCTGATGGAGCGCGGGCGTCAGGCGGGCGTAACTCTTCGCGGACGCGCGGGTGGCGGCGATGGCGCGCGGCTTGCTCTGCTTGCGTGCGTGACCGCCGCCGCCTCGCGTCGCGCCCCACGCCACCTGCTCCTCGCGGGCCTGCCCGCCGTCGCGCTCGCCGCGCTCGCCGCGTGCGTCATCCACCTCGGCGACGACGACGACACGCCGTGCGCGGCCGGTGTCGGCGACCCCGCCGGCGGGCTCGCCGCCGGCACGCTGCTGCTCGATCCGCAGACGCTCGCGTGCGTCGAGCTCGACTTCGGCGGCGACTGCGGGTGCGGGCCGTGCCCCCAGCCGCTGCCGCCGATCCCGACCTGGGGCGCGTGCCAGAGCGGCTGCACCGGCCTGCCCGAGCAGGCGTGCGAGCAGGCGCCCGGCTGCCGCACGACGTACGACCACGACTGCCTGACCGGCGACGGGCCGTGCACCGCGCTGTCGCCGTACCTCGGCTGCGTCGCGATCGATACCACCGGCCCCGTCCCGGGCCCGTGCGAGGGCCTCGACGCGCTGGCGTGCTCGCGCCACGACGACTGCCTCGCGACGTACCGCGACAACGGCCTCTGCGACAACGGCCTCGACGACGATCGCGACGGTCAGGTCGACGAGCTCGACGAGTGCCGGTCGTTCGGCGTCTGCCTGCCGGAGCTGGGCGCCGAGTAGCCGAGCCCGCGCGCGTCGCCGCCGCGCGGGCCGCTGCTATCCTGGGCCATGCTCGGGCGCCCGCTCGCCGCCGCCTGCGCGCTGCTCGCGCTCGCCGCCTGCGACGACGACTCGCTGCTCTGCACCGGCCCGTTCGTCGTCCTGCGCAACCCGACGAACCTCGCGTGCGTGCCGTTCCAGCTCGCGGACGGCGCCTGTCCCGACATCCCGCCGCCGCCGGCGTGGGCGATCTGCAAGCACCCGTGCGAGACGATCCGCGACGAGGCGGCGTGCGCGCAGGCGATCGGCTGCCGGATCGCGCGCGAGGAGTGCGGCGTCTTCGACGATCGCTGCCAGCGCGAGGGGCCGTTCCTCGGCTGCTTCCCGGTCGACACCGCGACCACCGCCGACGGCGCGTGCCAGGACCTCGACGCCGCGGGCTGCGCGACGCGCGACGACTGCGGCGCGCAGTACGTGCACGGGCCCGATTGCCCGGTTGGCGAGGCGGCCGCGGCGGGGGCGGCGGTCGCACCGCGCCCCGACGGCCCCGACTGCCACTTCTCGTTCACCGCCTGCTACGACGAGCTCGATCCGCCGCCGTGAGCCCCGGCGGCCGCGGCGCGCCCCGACGGCGCCGACTGCCACTTCTCGTTCACCGCCTGCTACGACGAGCTCGCCCCGCCGCCGTGAGCCCCGGGCCGCCGCGGTCCCGCCGCGATCGCCCGTGCTACCGTCGACGCGTGACCGAGCCGGCCGCGCCCGCGCCCGACGCGCCCGACGCGCCGCCGCGCCTCGTCGTCGGCGGCCTCAAGGTCGCGCTGCCCGACGGCCGCGTCCTCATCGACGATCTCAGCCTCGCGATCGCGCCCGGCGAGGTCGTCGTCCTCCTCGGCGGCAGCGGCGCCGGCAAGTCGACCTTCGCGCGCGTCCTCTTCGAGCGCGACGAGCTCGAGCGCGCCGGCTACCAGGTCAGCTCGCCGGTGCTCGCGTTCGATCGCGACCAGCTTGGCCTGGTCCCGCAGCGCGGCGCGCTGTTCGATCACCTCGACGTCCGCGGCAACCTCGAGCTCGCGCTGCGCTACGCGGGCGAGCCCACCGCCGACGCGGCGGCCTGGCTCGAGCGGGTCGGCCTCGAGCCGCAGGTCGCCGCGCGCGGCACGCCGGTCGGCTCGCTGTCGGGCGGCCAGGCCCAGCGGGTCGCGGTCGCGCGCGTGCTGGCGAGCAAGCGGCGCCTGCTCTTCCTCGACGAGCCGTCGGTCGGCCTCGACCCGCACCGGGTGCGGCTGCTCGCCCGGCTCATCCGCGAGCAGGTCACCGCCCTCGGCATCTCGGCGATCGTCGTCACCCACGATGTCGCGTTCGCCGCCGGCGTCGCCGATCGCCTGTTCCTCTTGTCGCTCGAGCACCGCCGGCTGGAGCCGCTGTTCGCCGACCGCTGGCCCGGCCCGCAGGAGGCGCCCGGCGTCGACGACGACGCGCGCGGCCGCTGGCTGCTCGCGCTCGAGGCGGCGCTGTGCGAGCACCTCGAGGCGCACGGCGACCGGCCGGCGCCGCGCCAGCCGGGCCGCGTGCGCCACGCGCTCGATCGGTGGTCGTCGGCGATGGCGCCGTTCGCGCGGCCGTTCGGCGTCGCCGCGTGGGCGCTCTACCACCTGCCCGGCCAGCTCGTGCGCCGCCCGCGCGACGCCGCCGACGTCGCCGGCCGCGTCGTCCGCCAGGCGTTCCTCCGCCCGCTCCTCTTCTACGCGATCGTGTCGACGCTGATCGGCTACACGGTGCTCTACGTGGTCAGCCGGGTCGGCGGCGCCGGCGTGCGGCCCGACGCGCTGATCCGGCAGCTCGGCGGCAGCCACGTCATCGCGCTCGCGCCCGCGCTGTCGGCGATCCTGTTCACCGCGGCGTCGGGGTCGGCGACCAACGCGTGGCTCGGCTCGATGGCGCTCGGCCGGCAGACGCTCGCGCTCGAGGCGCTCGGCGTCGACAGCAGGGCGTACCTGTGGGCGCCGGCGTGGCTGACGCTCGGGCTGTCGTACCTGGCGGTCGCGGCGGTGTTCGCGCTCGGCATGATCGCCGGCGGCGTGCTGGTCTGCCGCAGCCTCGGCATGCACGGCGCGTGGGACCTGTTGACCGCGGAGCTCGTCGATCCGCGCCCCGAGCGCGCCCGCTACACGGCGCGCGCGCTGCTGCTCGTGTGGCTGTACGCGTGGGGCATCGCCGCCGACGTCGTCGCCAAGGGCTCGGCGCCCAAGCCGGACGCCGACGCGGTGACGCGCGGCATGACCGCCAGCGTGGTGTCGTGCACGCTGTGGGTCGTCGCGCTCGAGCTGGTGACCGTCGTCTGGATCCTGCGATGAGCCGCGTCGGCGCGGCGGCGGTGGTGGCGGGCGCGGGGCTGCTGCTGGCGCACGCGGCGCTCGCCCCCGCGCTGGTGCGGTGGACGGCGC
>DASZXE010001053.1:0-1776 GCA_035546475.1 Kofleriaceae bacterium | reverse complement strand
GCCGACCTCCGGCTGTCGACGGCGTGGAACCCGGTGCGCGCCGCCGCGCTCGACCTGCGCTTCGCCGCGTCCGGCCGCCCGTACGGTCCCGCGACGGCGCTCGTCACCCGCGCCGCGATCGATCACTACGCCGGCGCCTGGCGCACGCAGGCGATCGCGGCCTGCCAGGCCGGCGACGCGCGCCTCGATCCGACGCTGACGCCGCTCGTGCAGAACCGCGAGGCCTGCCTCGACGGACGCCTCGCCGGCCTCGGCGGCACCGTCGAGCTGCTCGCGGCTCCCGGCGATGCCGAGCTGGTCGACAGCGCGAGCGCCGTCGTCGGCGGGCTGCCGCCGCTCGCCGCCTGCGCCGATCCCGAGCGGATGGCGCTCGCGCCGGCGCCGCCGGTCGCCGTCGCGCTGCAGCTCCCGCCGGTGCAGGCCCGCATCGCCGCGCTGAAGGCCAAGCTGGTCGCCGGCCTGTTCCGCGAGGTCGAGGCCGAGCTGCCCGGGCTGCGCCACGAGCTCGACGCGCTCGCCTGGCCGCCGCTCCAGCTCCAGGGGCTCCTGCTCGAGGGCGACCTCCACCTCGGCGACGTCCATCCGCAGCGCGAGCCGATCCTGGCCGCCGCGCGGCTCGCGATGGCGCTCGGCCTGCGCGACGAGGCCGCGGGCGCGTGGACGGCGATGGTGCAGGCCGAGGGGCTGCTCGGCACCGCCGACAGCGTCGACGCGTACCACCAGATCGCCTCGGCCGCGGCCCAGGCCGCGCACGATCCGTCGCGCGTGCTGCGCGAGCGGGTCGCCTACGGCCGCGCGCTGCTCCGCCGCGGCCTCGGCCCGCGCGCCGAGGAGGTCTGCACCGCCGCGCTCGCCGACGCCCGCGCCGATGCGAGCACCGCGCCGCGCGACCTCGCCGGCGCCCGCGACTGCGTCCTCGAGGGCGCCGTGCGCGCCGGCCACTACCAGCAGGCCGAGCAGCTCGCCGACGAGGCGATGGCCGACCGCGCGCTCTTCCTCGACGATCAGCACCCGGCGATCGCCGACTACCTCGAGGTCGAGGCCAACGCGTACCGCATCACCGGCCAGCTCGACCGCGCGCGCGACGCGCTCACCCGCGGCCTCGCGCTGCGCGAGCGCGCGTTCGGGCCGAAGCACGCGCGCGTCGCCGAGTCGCTGGTCGCGCTCGCCGACGTCGAGCCCGACCCGGCGCGCAAGCTCGACCTCCTCCAGCGCGCGCTCGCGATCGTCGACGACCCCGCCGCCGCCGGCCCGCGCGGCCCGCTCGTCGCCGTCAAGGTGCACGGCACGCTCGCCGAGCTGGCGATGCGCGCGGGCGACCTCGCCGCGATGCAGGCGCACTACGACCAGACGATCGCGATCCAGACGGCGGAGACCGGCGCCCGCTCGCTCGAGGTCGGCTTCCTCGAGCTCGGCTACGGCCAGTACCTCAGCAAGGTCGACCTCGATCGCTCGCTGACCATGCTCGCCGACGGCGAGGCGATCCTCGACGCCTCCGGCGATCCGCGCCTCGTGATGGCGCGCGGCGCGCGGGCGCTCGTGCTCTGCCGGGCCGGCCGCTGGGCCGACGCGCTGCCGATCCTCGAGAAGATCGAGCCGGCCCTGCCCGCCGACACCGAGCCGATCAACCTCGGCCTGACCCGCTGGAACCTCGCCCGCGCGCTCGACGAGACCGGCGGTGATCGCGGGCGCGCCCGCGCGATGGCGATGCTCGCCCGCGCCGACTTCGCCCGCGCCGGCGCCGACGGCGCCGCGTCGATCGACGCGATCGACGCC
>DASZXE010001052.1:0-5592 GCA_035546475.1 Kofleriaceae bacterium | reverse complement strand
GGTCTCGCTTTCACGGCGCCGTCGTCGGCGCCTGATGCGGAGCCGCCCGCCCGCGACGGCGCGGAAGGGTCTGCGGGCGGCCTGGCTTTCACGGCGCCGTCGCCGGCGCCTGACGCGGAGCCGCCCGCGGGCGACGGCGCGGAGGCGGCTGCGGGCGGTCTCGCTTTCACGCCGCCGGCGATGGCGCCTGACGCGGCGGCCGCCGCGGGCCGTGGCGCGGACGTGGCTGCTCGCGCGGTCTCGCTTGGACGCTGCGGGTGCCGCTGTCCCGACGCGGATGGCAGGGTCGCGCGGTCGCCCTGACGGCGAGATCAGAGGTGCGCGGAGCCGGCGGACGAGCCCGCCGCCGAACCGGCGGAGGCGGAGCCGGCGGACGAGCCGGCCGCGGAGCCGGCGTCGGGCGCGGGGAGCTCGTAGCGGGCGGGAGCGTCCGGCTTGAGATGCTCGGGCTTGATCGAGGTGCGCGCGACCTTCGCACAGGTCGCGATGAGGTCGTTGTCCGTGAAGCTCGGGCCGCCACGCACTGCGAAGAGGCAGCGCGTGTTGCTGTCGTAGAACTTGAAGCTGTCGATGTCGAACTCGCCCTGCGGGTGCGTGACCTTGCAGGCGAAGCCGCCGGTGCTGTCGTTGTCGGGAGTCTGGCTCGGCTCCTCCGCCGTCGGCTTGCAGCGCGCGGCGAACTTGGCGGCGTCGTCGACGACCCAGCAGTAGAGCGTCACGTTGCAGACCTCGTCGCCGGGCAGCGTGCCCAGGCGGCCGACCTTCTTGATGATCTTGTCCTGCTCCTTCTGATCGGGGCGCTTGCCGCCGCGGATGAGCGAGCAGGATGCGGTCGAGTCGATCATGGTGCCCGTCTCGTCGCGCACCGTCAGCGGGTCGACCTCGCCGAGCGCCGCTGCGTATGCGGCCGGATCCATGAGCTGCGTGCACGGCAGGTGCTTGCCCTGCGCGACCGCGACCTCGATGTGGTCGGCCGGCTTCACCGCGGCCTGGTCGCGCTTGCGGGCCATGTCGGCTTCGCGTTTGGCCTCGGCGCGGCCCGCCTCCTCGCCGTTGCAGGCGCCGGCGGCGCCGAGCACACCGAGGATCGACACGACGGAGAGGCACTTGGGCAGCATGACGCGCGGAAGATAACCCTCACGCCGCCCGGCGGTCGAGCGATCGCCCGCGCGATCCCGGCCGCGCGAGCTCGCGGGCGACGAGCCCCTCGACCTCCACGAGAGCATCCGCCAGTGCCACGAGGGCGGCGCCACGATCAGCGCGTCGAACCGCGACGTGGACGAGTGGTACCCGCTCTTCGACGTTCAGCGTCCCGCCGGCGCCGCGGTGGAGCGCTGGCTCCACCACGCGCACGTCGAGGTGGTTACGACCATTCCGCAACCCGGCACCCGCGAAGCGAGCCAAGGCTGGCAGCAAGGCACCGCGCTGCGCACCTCGTGGTGGTGACGGCGACCGTTCCGCAACCCGGCACCCGCGAAGCGAGCCAAGGCTGGCGGCAAGGCGCCGGGCTGACTGACGTGCTTGGCCGTGCGCGGCGCCACGATCATCGCGTCGAACCGCGACGTGGACGAGTGGTAGCCGCTCTTCGACGATCAGCGTCTCGCCGGGGCCGCGGTGGCGCGCTGGCTCCACCACGCGCACGTCGAGGTGGTGACGGCGACCGTTCCGCAACCCGGCACCCGCGAAGCGAGCCAAGGCTGGCGGCAAGGCACCAGGCTGACTGACGTGCTTGGACGTGCGCGGCGCCACGATCATCGCGTCGAACCGCGACGTGGACGAGTGGTACCTGCTTCTCGACGCTCAGCGTCTCGCCGGCGCCGCGGTGGAGCGCGTGCTCCACCACGCGCACGTCGAGGTGGTCACGACCATTCCGCAACCCGGCACCCGCGAAGCGAGCCAAGGCCTGCGGCAAGGCACCGGGCTGACTGACGTGCTTGGACGTGCGCGGCGTGACGATCATCGCGTCGAAGCGCGACGTGGACGAGTGGTAGCCGCTCTTCGACGCTCAGTGTCTCGCCGGCGCCGCGGTGGAGCGCGTGCTCCACCACGCGCACGTCGTGGTGATGACGGCGACCGTTCCGCAACCCGACACCCGCGAAGCGAGCCAAGGCCGGCGGCAAGGCGCCCGCCTGACCGACGTGCTTGGATCAGCTTGCCCAGCGGCCGTCATTCGACCGACGTCGATCGCCGTCACGCGGTCCGGTGGGCACCGCGATCGTGTCGGCCGCCCCGTCGCTCTCACCGAGGCCGTCGCCTGACACCTGACAGGGTTGCCGAAGATGGGGCCTGGCGGGTGTTCGGTCGGATCCAACCGATCGAAGTCTCGCGGCACGCGCTGCCGGCCGCACTTCCTGTCCTGGCCAACGCTGTGAGTCCAGGCCTGGCCGCGCACCACGCGCGATGGGGCGCGCCGTCTGCAAGCGCCATCATCGCTCGGGCGCAGGTGGGCGAGACGACGGTGCGCGCTCCCGTCACGCCCTGACGTCGCGGATGACAGTCGGCTGCGAAGGAGGCGCGGCGGGTGGAGCGCGGAGACGTCCAACACAGGGAGATCGCAGGTTTTCCACAGGGGGTGTCCGGAGGGCAGACGATCGACGGCGCGGCCCGTCATGGCGGACCGCGGAGTTGGGCGCGGGCGAGGCGTGGCACGCCGCGTGCTCATAGCGTCCTTCGTTCGGCGGCCGAGACGGTCCGCTGAGCCGTGATGGGCCTCGTGCTCGTCCGGCGGGGCAACTCGCCGGCAGGGTGCAGGCCAGGAAGCTCGAACGGGAGGATGATCTAGGGATAGAGCATCGAGGTCGTCAGTCGATCGATACGCTGAGGGTTCGTCGACCGGGGCACTGCGAGCACCGGCTGACCAAGACCGCGAGCGGAAGAGACGTTCACTGCGTCTCACAGGCTGACGAAGCGAGCCCGAAGGAGCAGAAGCGCACGAGGGGACACGGGCAACGGCGGGGCTAACCCCTCCGACGTTGCTGCGGATCCCGGCCTGGAGCAGGCCTTGAGGTCGACGCGACGCTCTCCGGCGTCGTCGGGTAACCGGCGGCAGGAGACGGCGCCAACGGCGCGAAGGCAGGGGCCACCGACGAGGTGGTCACGGTCAGGTCGGGGGAGGAAGCCCCTGAAGCGAGAAGCCTGGACGTGGCAGCAGGATGAAACAAGCCTGCAAGGCACTGCGAGGAGCAAGCCGTCGAGAGCGTGTGAAACGCTGAGGGCGGAACATAGACGGGCCTGGGATGTCCGTCGGATGTGGACTCGCGGGGTTGATGTCGCGAAGAGGTTGGAGACCCCAAGGAAGGCGCCCGGGCAATACCGGGCCGACGCAGGCACGACGAACTCTGGAGGAGAGCCCAGCTCACGAGAGGATGAACCCTCTATCTTCACCGATGGAGGGGGCCGGTATCGACGGAAGACCATCACGGTCCGCCCGAAATGGCGAGGCATGGATGGGATCGGCGTAACCCGAAAGCGCCGGTACGACGATACACACAATACTCTGCAGGGCAGTCAGCTCCACGAGAGGCTGCCATCGCCGCGGCGACGCGACGGTGGCTACGGTGCAAGCGGTCGCGAATCTTCGAAGGGGAACACGTCATGGCTCGGCGGCCGGTCTCGGCCGCCGAACGCATTTTCGGCCCACGTACTGCGCGCGCTCCGTCGCGCGTGGCTCGCGGCCCGGCGCCCGCCGAACGCTCTCGTCGTCTGCGCGTGATCCTCGGCCCACGGCCGCGACTCGAGGCCGCCGAACGCTCGCGGCCCACGCTCGCGCAGGCGGTCGCGACTCGATCGCGCGTGGCTCGGGGCCGCCGAACGCTTTCGGCGCATGCGCAGGCAGGGCGGTGGCGTTACTTGCGGCCGCGAGGGCGGCCGAGGGCGGCTTCGACGATGGGGCGAAGGTCGTCGACCAGCTCGGGCGCGCACACGAGGCGGATCGTCGAGGTCGGCTGGCCCAGCGGCATGTCCTCGAGGAGGCGGCCGAGCGTCACCGCGCCGTAGCGCGGGTGATCGACGACGTGCAGCTCCTCCTCGACGCCGGGCACGTAGCCGATCTGACGGGTCGCGTCGATCGCCCAGTAGGAGCCGGCGACGCTGCCGAAGCGGGCCGCGGCGGCGGCGGCGGTGGGCTCGCGGATGCGATCGACGACGTGGAGGTCGTCGCCGAGGTCGAACGTCTTGAAGAGGCGGCGGTCGACGAGGCGCGCGGCCAGGTCGGCGAGCACGGCGTCGTCGGCGGCGGGCGCCGCGCCGCGGCCGCCCCAGTCGTCGAGCGCCGCGAACACCGAGACGTCGTGCAGCCGCAGGTAGTCGGCGACCGCGAGCGTCTGCCCGCGGGCGAGCGCCGCGGCCGCGGGCAGACCCGGCGGTTCGGCGCCGGCGCGCGCGAGCTGGGCGTAGCGCTCGAAGACCTTGATGAGCATCCACTCCGCCGCCCGCACGGTCTTGTGGTGATAGACCTGCGCGTACATGTACGAGCGGGCGAACAGGTACTGCTCGACGGCGTACATGCCGCGGCGGTAGTCGACGACGAGGTCGCGCGGGTCGTCGTCGCCGGTGCGCACGTCCTCGACGGCGAGCGCGTGCAGGATCCAGTCGAGGTCGTAGGTGGCGTAGCCGGCGCCGGAGTAGTGGCCGTCGCGTAGGAGGTAGTCGAGGCGGTCGACGTCGAGCTGCGACGAGACGAGCTTGCGCGCGAACGCGGGCCGGTAGGTCTTGTGCCAGAAGGCGACCATCGTCGCGGCGAGGCCGGGGGCGAGTTGCTCGAGCGCGGCCGTGAGCTGCTCGTCCTCGGCGACGATCCGCGCGCCCCAGCGCTCGTGATCGCAGCCGGGGAAGACGTGCTCCCACGCATGCGAAAGCGGCCCGTGGCCGACGTCGTGGATCATGGCCGCGACCTTCACGTCGAGCGCGAGGCGCGGATCGAGGCGGAGCTGGCGGGTCACGCGCTGCGCGATGTGGAGCGCGCCGAGGGCGTGCGAGAAGCGCGAGTGCTCGGCGCCCGGATAGACCAGCCAGGCGAGGCCCATCTGCTTGATCCGGCGCAGCCGCTGGAGCGCGCGCGTCTCGAGGATCTCCGCGATCGGCCGGTCGTCGCCGCGCAGCTCGATGAGCCCGTGGACGGGGTCGCGGAACACCCGGTCGCGCACGCGGCGAACGTCGGCCGGCGCGGCGGCGAAGTCAACTTCGGGGACCAGGTGGTGGCCGCAGCGAAGGTCGAGCCCGCGGACGGGCTGCCGATCCGCGACGCGACATGGTGGGCGAGGGTGGCGGTGGCGAGGTCGTCGGGGCGCGGCGCGGGGGGGGCCGGGGCGCAGCGAAGGTCGAGCCGGGGACGGGCTGCCGACCCGCGACGACGCCCTGCGGGGCGAGGGCGGCGCTGGGCGAGGTCGTCGGGGCGCGGGTGGCGGTGGCGGCCGCAGCGAAGGCGAGCCTGGGGCGGGGCTGGCGCGCCTCGACGTGACATGGTGGGCGCGTGTGGCCGTGGCGGCGCAGCGAAGGTCGAGCCGGGGACGGGGCTGGCGCGCCTTGACGTGACATGGTGGGCGCGGGTGGCGGTGGTGGCCGCAGCGAAGGCGAGCCTGGGGACGGGCTGCC
>DASZXE010001051.1:0-2479 GCA_035546475.1 Kofleriaceae bacterium | reverse complement strand
CGACCGGCGACGCGGCGGCGAACGACAGCGCGTGGACGCGGGCGCCGTGATCGGCGGCGCGCCGGCCGAGCAGCCCGAGGCGCAGCGCCGCCTCGCCGGCCGGCAGCGGCCACAGGATCTGGAACGCGAGCATCACCTCCTCGAAGAAGCGGGCGCGGGTGGTGACCGCCGGATCGGGGGTGACGACCTCGCGCACCTTGCTGCCGGCGAGCCGGTCGCGCAGCGAGAGGCCGAGCATGGTCGCCATCCGCCCGAGCAGCGAGCGGTCGAGCGGCAGGCCGAGCGAGGCGAGGCCGTCGGCGAAGATCCGCCGCGCGGTGGCGAAGTCGCCGGTGGCGGTGACGATCGCGCCGGCGCGCGCGCGCAGGCGCAGGATCGCGAGCGACCGCTCGGCGGCGGGCGCCGCGCCCTCGGTCCGCTCGAGCCAGATCTTCAGCGCCGTCTGGTAGGCGTCGGCGGCGGCCGGCAGGTCGCCCGCGTACTCGAACTGCTCGCCGATGCGCTCCCAGCGCGCGGCGGCGTCGGTCGCCGGCTCGCCCGGATCGGCGTCGGCCTGCACGACCCGCAGGAGCTCGGCGGCGCGGCGGAAGGCGAGCTTGGACGCGGCCAGCTCGGCGGCCTCGAGGGCGAACTTGCGGCGCTGCTCGCGATCGCCGGCCTCGCCCCAGTGGCGGGCCAGCGCCTCGGCGTCGTGGCCGTCGTCGCTGGCGCTCGCCTGCAGCGTCACCGCCAGGCTGCGGTGCAGCGCGCGCCGCCGCTCGTCGTCGAGCCCGCGGTAGACGACCTCGCGGATCCGGTCGTGGTAGAGGTCGACGCGCGGCGCGTCGTCGGCGGCGCCGCGCGCGCGGCCGCTGACGATCGGCGCGGCGGGCACCGTCTTCAGGAAGCGGCCCGCCATCAGCTCGCCGGCGGCGAGATCGAAGTCGGCGCCGGGCAGGCCGCTCACGTCGCGCAGGAGCGAGGCCGGCACGTCGCCACCGGCGGCCGCGGCCAGCGCCAGCACCTGCTCGGCGTTCGGGCTGAGCGCGCGGATCATCGCGCGCAGGACGTCGTCGCTCGAGCCGGCGGCGTCGAGCACCGCGGCCCGCTCCGCGGCGTCGAGGCCGGCGAGGTGCTCGGCGAGGCGGCGGACCAGGAACGGGTTGCCGGCGGCGTGATCGGCGAGCGCCCGCGCGGTGTCGGCGTCGAGCCGGCCGCCGCCGACGCTGTCGACGATCTCGACCGCCTCGTCGACCGGCATCGGGTCGAGCGCGATCGTCACCACCTGGCCGATCGCGCCGGTGTCGAGGCGGTTGACCATCGTCTCCAGCGGGTGGCTGCGGCTGGCGCTGTCGAGCCGCGCGAGCGCGAGGATGGCGAGGCGGCCGGTGCCGCCGGTCAGCAGCGCCTCGAGCATCGCCAGGCTCTCGTCGTCGGCCCACTGCAGATCGTCGAGCACGAGCAGGAGCGGCCCCTCGGCCTGCCAGTGCGCGAGCAGGCGGGCGAACGCGTCGAACGCGTGGCGTCGCTGCACGCGCGGATCGAGATCGTCGTCGGACAGCGGCTCCTCGCGGCCGTGCGGCTCGTCGGTGACGAGGCCGAGCGCGGGGAAGATGCGGGCGAGCGAGCGGAGGACCGGCCGCAGCGGCGCGATGCGCTCGCGCGGCCAGCGCTGGAGCGCGACCGTGATCGTGTCGACCACGCGGTCGAACGCGACGAACGGGAGCTGCTCGCGCTCGTACGAGCGGCCGCGGAAGCAGACGAAGCCGAGCGCGGTCGCGCGCCGGAGCACCTCGTCGGCGAGGGCGGTCTTGCCGATGCCGCTCGGTCCCGACACCAGCGCGAGCTGGGTGCGGCCGTGGCGCGCCGCCTCGAGGCAGCCGGCCAGGGCCGCCAGCTCGGCGGCGCGGCCGACGAAGCGATCGCCCGACGCGGTGAGCGGCAGGCGGTCTGTCCGGTGGGCGGACGAACCCGCGGGCAGCCCGAGCGCCGACCGGATCTCGTCGAGGCCGGGCCGCTCGCGCGGATCGACCGCCATCAGGCGATGGACGATGTCGGCCAGCGCGGGCGCCACGCCGTCGACCACCGCGTCGACGCGCGGCGGCGAGGCGAGCCGGCCGGCCATCGCCGCCGCCAGCCCGTCGCGGAACGGCAGCTCGCCGGTCAGGAGCTGGTAGAGCACGCAGCCGAGCGCGTAGAGGTCGGCGGCCGCCGTCGCCGCCTCGCCGTGGAGCTGCTCGGGCGACAGGTAGGCCAGCGTGCCGACGATGACGCCGTCCTGGCTGATCGCCTCCGCGCGATCGATCCGGCTGACCAGGCCGAAGTCGAGGAGGCGCACGCGGCCGTCGACGTCGACGAGGATGTTCGACGGCTTGAGGTCGCGGTGGACGACGCCCTGCCCGTGCAGGAACTCGAGGGCGTCGACGAGCTGGGCGAGCACGGCGAGCAGCGGCTCGGCGTCGCACGCCGGCGCCGGCCGCCGGGCGCGCGGTCCCGCCGG
>DASZXE010001050.1:0-9349 GCA_035546475.1 Kofleriaceae bacterium | reverse complement strand
ACGATGCGGCAGACCACGTTCCTGCCGGCCGGCACCCACGTCGTCACGATCCAGATGACCGGCGACGCGACGACCGACGCGATCTGCACCTCGCCGACCGACGGCGCCTTCCGCGCCAAGCTGTGGGTGCTCATCCACTGATGATCACGCAGTGCGGATGAGGACAGGGCTTCCGAAGGCCCAGCCGGAGCTGCACGGGTCGCGGGGCGGTGGCGTGGCGGCTCAGGCGGGCGCTCGCTCGGGGCCTGAAGGGTGAGCAGCGTACGAAATTCGAGGCCGGTAGCCGGACGCTGTCCGGCCGGATCTGACTGCCCAACCAGTGCCCTTGGTCAGGATCTGACCCATGCTCGCTCCCTTGTCGCAAACCATGCGCGCCGCCCCGCTGTCGGCCGGCGCGCACCACCAGGAGCTCTCGTGAAGCTGTCCATCCTGTCTCGCCTCGCCGGCGTCGCCGCGTCGCTCGTCCTCGTCGGCGGCTGCGCGAGCAAGGCGCATCCCGCCGCCACCACGCCGGTCGCCGCGGCACCCGCCACCACCGAGCCGTCGGAGAGCTCGATCCCGCGGGGCGACGCGCTCGAGGCCGCCGTCGCGGGCAACTGGCACGACGGTTACGACGAGGTCAACCTGTACGGTGAGGGCGAGGGCCGCGAGTTCGAGCTCCACCTCGAGTCGGTGACCAACGTCGGCGGCACCTGGTCGATCGAGGGCGACGCGGTCGTGCTGCGCTTCGCCGAGCCGATCGTCGACGACGCGCCGGGCGAGTGCCTGCGCTTCGACGAGGTCACCGCCGATCGCCTGGTCGGCGCCTGGAGCCCCTGGACGCCCGACGCCGGCTGCAGCACCACCGACACCCAGTCGTTCACCCTCGATCGAGCCAAGGCCGACTGAGGCCGCGAGCCCAGCTCGGGCCGGGGTTGTTCTGTGTCGAGATCGGTCCCGCGGTCCTCCTCGGGCCCGATCGATCGACGAGAGGGTTGGCATTCTGGCCAGGCCTCCGAGCGAGGGTTGAGGGGCGGACGGTGGCGATCTTTGCCGTCTGGCCGCGGGGTGGCGGGACGTCTGTGGGGGAGACCAGCGCACCGACCGACGAACGGATCATGGCCGGCGGATGCGGGATGCGGACGTCGGGGACGATCGCGGCGGCGGGCGGCGGTGGGCAGGAGAAGCGATGCGCGACCGCAGTCACCGCAACCAGGACGAGGCCTCCGGCGCGAGCCCGGCCTCGGCGATCGCACCCGGCAAGCGGACGCTGTCCGGGGCCGGCAGCCGCTCCACGGGCGCGGCCGTGCAGCGCAAGGAGGCGGCGCCCCCCGGCGACGCCGCCGCCCCGATGACGTACACGGTCCTGGTCGGCGAGAGCCTGGCCGCGATCGCGGCCAAGCTGCGCACCACCGTCGACGCGCTCGAGGCCGCCAACCGCGACCTGCTGAAGGCCTTCCCGACCAGGAGCGGCGCGACCGTGCCCGGCTTCAAGGCCGGCGCGGTGATCAAGGTGCCCGCCACGGCGACGGCCGCGAACGCGACCGCTGGGCCGGCGACCGCCGCGCCGGCCACGCCGCCCGCGACCGGCGCGTCGGCCCACCGTCCGGCCGCCGGCGCCGACTTCTTCGGCGGCGTGCTCGGCCCCCTCGGCGAGGTGGTCCACGACGGCGCCGACGCGATCGAGAACGCGGTCGAGACCGGCCTCGACGCGGTCGGCGCCGGCGTCGACAGGCTCGGTGGGATGGTCGGCGACGCCTGGGACTTCCTCACCGGCGCGGGCGGTCCGAAGACGCACGGTGCCTCCGGCCATGACGCGACCGGTGGCGGCGACGCGGCGTCCCATGGGGCGGTCGCCGCCGGCGCAAGCTCCGCGGCCGGTGGCACCTCGGTCCCTGCGGGCACGTCCAGCGGCGGCACCAGCAGCAGCAGCGGCGGCGGCGGCAGCAGCACCGGCGTGCCGGGCACCGCGCCGATGACCGACCTCACCGACGCCGAGCGGGGCGCCAGGCTGTCGACGATCCACGCCGACGAGAAGGGCACCGTCGACAAGTTCGGCATGAGCAAGAGCGGCCGCGACGCCGCCAAGGCGCGCGGCCAGTGGCTGAGCGCGTCCGACATCAAGAAGGCGGGCAACAAGAAGTCCGGCCAGGGCTTCGTCGACTCGGTCGACGCGCTGGTGGATGCCACCAGCTTCACCGAGGACCAGGGCAAGGTCATCACGGCGGCCAAGGAGTTCGCGGCGACGCCGAAGACGCTCACCGCCGAGCAGGAGAAGCGGGCGACCATCGACTGGGGCAAGGCCCAGCTCACGCTCGACGGCGTCTCGCTCAACCCCGACCTGCAGGCGCGGCTGGTCAAGTACGTCCGGTTCCTGGCCTGGGCCGGCCTGGTGACCGGGCCGACCAAGATCGGCTCGGTGATGCGGTCGCCGCAGACCGCACACAAGCTGTCGGTGGCGTGGATGTTCAACCTCGCCGCCAACAAGAAGGGCAGCACGCTGCACAAGGCCGAGAACCGTCAGAAGCTGGTCGCCAACGTGACCCGCGCGGGCGGCAGCGACCTCGACGGCAACCAGTGGCTGAGCCCCGCCACCGTCGACGGCCTGAAGGCCAAGAAGGACGACGACGCCGCACTGTACGACTACATCGAGACGACCGCGGCGCCGGAGGCCAACAAGGTCCAGGTCCAGAGCGCGATCGCGGCCGAGGGTTACAAGACGCCCGACAAGCGCCATCCCAACGTGCTCGGCGGCACGAGCGTGAGCAACCACCTGCTCGGCGAGGCCGTCGACATGTACCCGCCGTTCGTGTTCAGCAACCTCTTCGATCCGGTGATCGACGCGATCGCGATGTACTTCGGGCTGTGGCGGGCGGTGAAGGACGACTCGTCGTCGCCGGAGCACTGGCACTACGAGCGGCTCGGCATGCCGCCCGGCGCCGAGAGCGCCGACCCGACCTGACCCGACCGGATCACGGGGGCGATCGGATCGCGAGCTCGAAGCCGTCCCCACGCGTTCGGCGCGCGGCCGCGCGCGGCTTCCGCGACGCGGTGTTCGGCAGCGCTGCCTCGACGGCGCCACCTTCACCGACTGCGACCTCCGCGGCGCCGACTTCACCCTCGGCGCCACCGACGCGCCCGGCACCGCGCACAACGCGATGTTCATCCGCGGCGACCTCCGCGACACGCGCTGGGGCACAGACGAGCCTCGAGCGCGGAGAACCCGATGTAGCCGGCTGCGGCAGCCGCCACCGCGATCCCGCCGATCTCGTCGACGACGTGGGGAACCAGACGCAGCAGCAGGAGCGGCAGCACGACGCCGAGCATCGGGGCGTCGATGACACGGAGCCACGCGGACCGGCCGTGTGCCCAGGAGGTGATCGCGGGACCGATCGACAACCCGGCGATCGACATCGCCAGCGCCAGGCCGAACAGCCAGGCCCCCATGGATGCAACGATTGTGCATCAGCAGTGGCGCTGCGGATAGCGGGAGCGGGCGGGCCGCGCCGGCGGTCGCTGTCGCAATGCTATTGCATCTGCTGTCGCTGTGCGTATAGACGTCCGCCATGAGCGAACGCGACGACCGCCGGATCCCCGTGACCGTGTTGACCGGCTTCCTCGGGGCCGGCAAGACCACCCTGCTCAACCGCATCCTCACCGAGCACCACGGCCAGCGCATCGCGATCATCGAGAACGAGTTCGGCGAGATCGGCATCGATCAAGCGCTCGTCGTCAAGACCGACGAGGAGATCTTCGAGATGAACAACGGCTGCATCTGCTGCACGGTGCGCGGCGATCTGATCCGCGTGCTCGGCAACCTGATGCGGCGGCGCGATCGGTTCGACCGCATCCTGGTCGAGACCACCGGCATGGCCAACCCGGGGCCGGTCGCGCAGACGTTCTTCGTCGACGACGAGGTCCGCGACGACTTCCGGCTCGACGGGATCGTCACGCTGGTCGACGCCAAGCACCTCGAGCTCCACCTCGGCGAGCAGTCGGAAGCCCACGAGCAGGTCGCGTTCGCCGACGTGCTCGTGCTCAACAAGATCGACCTCGTCGACGACGCGAAGCTGGCCGGGCTCGAGCGACGGCTGCGCGGCATCAACGCGATGGCCAAACTCGTCCGCGGCTGCCACGCCGACGTCCCGCTCGGCGACGTGCTCGACGTCGGCGGCTTCGATCTCGGGCGCGCGCTCGCCGAGCGTCCGACCTTCCTCGAGCCGGAGTACCCGTTCGAGTGGGCGGGCGTGTTTCGCCTGCAGCCGGGTCGCCACGCGCTCGAGCTCCACCGCGGGCCCGATCCGAAGATGACCGTCCTGGTCGCGCCGTTCGACCCCGGCGCCGAGGACGCGCTGGCCGTGGCCGCCGAGCGCGCGTTGCGCGTCTTCACCAGCCCGGACCGGCGCCAGCTCGCGACCGGCGAGGACTTCGCCGTCGACGGCCG
The DNA here is from genome assembly GCA_035546475.1 of Kofleriaceae bacterium. Taxonomy (GTDB): domain Bacteria; phylum Myxococcota_A; class Polyangia; order Haliangiales; family Haliangiaceae; genus UBA2376. The sequence goes on along the minus strand of DASZXE010001050.1, from coordinate 4,926 downwards.
GGCGGTGGACCTCGCGCTGACCGGCGCCGATCATCACACGATCGGGTTCGTCGTCCGCGAACCCGGCGACCACGCGATCTTCACCCAGCACCTGCCCGCCGAGTTCGCGCTGCAGGTCGCGGCTCCCGACGGCCGCGCGCTGCACCCGACGTCCGAGCGCGCGTTCGTGGCGTCGCACACGCACGACGCGGCGGTGTCGTCGGTGGGCCTCGCGTTCGAGCGCCCGTTCGATCAGGACCGGCTCAACCAGTGGCTCGGCAAGCTCCTGCGCGAGCGGGGCAACGACATCTTCCGCATGAAGGGCATCCTCGCGATCGCCGGCTCCGATCGGCGGTTCGTGTTCCAGGGCGTCCACATGTTGTTCGATGGCCGACCCGATCTGCCGTGGGGCGACACGCCGCCGCGCAGCGAGGTCGTGTTCATCGGCAAGCAGCTCGATCGCCAGGCGCTGCACGACGGGATGGCGCAATGCCTGGCCTGAAGAAGCGCGCCGCGATCGCGCCGCCCCAGGTCGTGACGGTGCCCGTGTATCCGACCGCGCTCGGGTGGTCGGCGGGCGGCGACGTCCTCGCGATCGCCGGTGACGACGGCACGATCGCGATGCTCGACGGAACCACCGGCGTCGCGACCGAGACGCGGCGCGCCCACGACGGGCCGGTCCAGTCGATCGCCTGGCATCCCGGACGGGCGGCGCTGCTCACCACCGGCCAGGACGGTGCGGTCCACCTGTGGGAGTGCGGCGATCGCGTCACCTGGCAGGCCGCCGGCTCCACCTGGGCCGATCACGCCTGCTGGTCCGCCGACGGCAAGCGCGCGGCGTTCGCCGTCGGCGCGGTCGCGCACGTGGTCGGTCAAGGCGGCGCGCGGACCGCCACCGAGCCGGTCGGCTCGACGATCGCGGGCCTCGCGTTCACCCCGAGCGGCAAGAGCCTCGGCGTCGCGTGCTACGGCGGCGTGCAACTGTTCGACCCCGCCGCCGGCAAGCGGACGAAGCTGCTGCCGTGGCGAGGCTCGATGCTGTCGATCGCGTTCTCGCCGGACGGCAGCGTCGTCGCCTGCGGCTGCCAGGACAACAGCGTGCACTTCTGGCGGATCGCGTCGGGCAAGGACGCGGAGATGTCGGGCTACCCGGCCAAGCCGCGCAGCGTCTCGTTCAGCCCCGACGGCGGCTGGCTCGCGACCTCGGGCGATGCCGCGATCTCGCTGTGGCCGTTCGACCGGAAGGGGCCGGAGGGTCGCACGCCGGTGCAGCTCGTCGGCCACGAGGAGGTGGTGACCGAGCTCGCGTACGCGCCGCTGGTCGAGTTGCTGATCTCCGGCGCCAGGGACGGCAGCGTCGCGGTCTGGGCGCCACCGAAGCTGACGAACCCGGTCGCGATGGCGCAACTGTCCGGCAAGGTCACCGGCGTGGCGTGGGGGACCTCGGCGGCGACCGGCGAGCTGCGCTGGTCGGCGGCCGACGAGCACGGGCGCGTGCTGATCGGGCGGATCTGATGTGGACCGCGATCGTGCTCGGCATCGCGCAAGGCGCGCGGCACTCGCTCGAACCGGATCATCTGGCCGCGGTGTCGGTGCTGGTCGGCGAGCACCGCGATCTGCGGCGCAGCGCGCTGCTCGGCACGCTGTGGGGGCTCGGTCACACGGCGTCCCTCGTCGTCGTCGGGATCGCGCTCGCGGCGTTCGGAGCGGCGCTGCCGCCGGCGGCCGAGCGCGCGTTCGATGTCGTGGTCGCCGCGATGCTGGTGGTGCTCGGCGTGCGCGCGATGCTGCGCGGCCGCCACCACCACGATACGCCGCGCAAGGTGAGGACGCCGGTGCAGGCCTACCTGGTCGGCTCGATCCACGGGCTGGCGGGCAGCGGCGCGTTGACCGCGATGGTGTTCGCGACGCTGCCGACCAACCTCGGCCGCTTGCTCTACATCTCGCTGTTCGGCGTGGGCTCGATCGTCGGCATGGCGGCGATCTCGGGCGCCGCCGGGGCGTCGCTCGGCCGGCTCGCGCGACCGTGGCTGCTGAACGGGCTCGGCGCGGTGATCGGCGCGTGCTCGATCGCGATCGGGGTGACGATCGGCGTCCACGCGATCGCGGGATCCAGAGTCGCGAGCGGCGCCGCCCGACGGACACGACGCTGCTCGGCGATCGCGCCACCGACGAGGATCGCCATCCCGGCGGGCTCCAGCGCGCGCGCCGCGACGAGGTGACCGGCGAGGAGCACCGCACAGCCGGCGGCGATGAGCACCGGTCGGCCGCCGTGCGCGCAGCGACCGCCGGCCGCTCACCCCGAGCGCCAGCCCGACCGCGACGAGCAGCCGGATCGTGTGCGCGCGCTCGCTGACGTGAAAGCCGACCCCGAGCGCCGAGAACACCTGCGCGTAGGGCCGAGACAGACCGGGCACACCGCGCAGGCGAGGACGGGCGGGACGACGGCGAGCCAGCCGGCGCGAGCTCCTCGCGGGCGATGCGCCGGACACGAGCAGGCATGCGCCCGATGCTCTTTCGACATCGTGCGCGCGGTAGCTCGACGAACCGCCCTCGTGCAACACAGTTGCACGAGGCAAGGCTGCGCCGAGGTGCCTGTTGCGCCCATCCCCCCGCGCCGTACAGCAGTTCGCGGCGGTGAAGGCGGCGAGCGCGCCGGTGACGAGCCGGCGGTCGTGGGCGAGGCGTGGGCGCAGGCGCCAGGGCACGCAGGGTCCACGGGCGGTAGGGCGCGACCGGCAGGACGCGGTCGACGAGGGGGCGCCGGTGTCGGCCATGCGGCGGCCGCGGCACGACGGACAGACCGCGCGGCCCTTGCAGGAGCAGGCGCTCGAAGCCGCAGCCGGCGCAGCGGACGCGGGCGAAGCCGCCGGTCACCGTCGCCGCGCTGCCCGTCTCGTCCAGTAGAATCGCCGAACGTGGACGCGCGACGCCTTCGCATCGAGGAGCTGTTCGCCCGCGCTCTCGAGGTCGAGCCCGCGGCGCGGGCCGCGCTCCTCGCGGAGGCCTGCGGCGGCGACGACGAGCTCCGCCGAGAGGTCGAGTCGCTCGTCGCGCACGCGCCTGCCGGTCCGCGGGCGTTCGCCAGCGTCGTGCGCGCGACCGCCGCCACGCTCGGCGCCGAGCTGCGCCGGCCGGACCTCGGCGCGCGCGTCGGGCCGTATCGCCTGGTCAGCCTGCTCGGGGAGGGCGGCATGGGCGCCGTCTACGTGGCGGAGCGCGCCGACGACGCCTTCCACAAGCGGGTCGCGATCAAGGTGCTACGCCACGGGCTCGCCTCGCCGGAGGCGATCGCGCGCTTCCGCGACGAGCGCCAGATCCTCGCCCGCCTCGAGCACCCGGCCATCGTCCGCATGCTCGACGGTGGCGCGGCGGAGCACGGCGCCCCGTACCTGGTGATGGAGCTGGTGCAGGGCACGCCGCTCGCCGCGTACGCGGCCTCGCGCCGGCTCCGCGAGCGGATCGCGCTGATGATCGCGGTGTGCGAGGCGGTCCACCACGCCCACCAGCACCTCGTCGTCCATCGCGACCTGAAGCCGGCGAACATCCTCGTCGACGACGGCGGCCGCCCGAAGCTGCTCGACTTCGGCATCGCCAAGCTGCTCGACCCCGGCGAGGCGCTCGCCCGCGAGGCGCGCACCGTCACCGGCATGGCGCTGCTCACCGTCGAGTACGCGAGTCCGGAGCAGGCGCGCGGCGACACCGTCACGGTCGCGACCGACGTCTACGCGCTCGGCGCCGTGCTCTACGAGCTGCTGGTCGGCCACCCACCGCAGCGGGCGGAGGCCGATCTCGTCGCCACCCTGCGGCGCATCTGCGACGTCGATCCGCCGCGGCCGAGCCAGGCCGCCCCGCCCGCGGCGCGGCGGGCGCTGGTCGGCGAGCTCGACAACATCGTCATGAAGGCGCTGCAGAAGTCGCCCGCGGCGCGCTATCCGTCGGTCGCCGCGCTCGCCGACGATCTTCGCAGCTTCCTCGACGGCCGGCCGATCTCCGCCCGCGACGCGACGTGGTCCTACCGCGCCGGCAAGTTCGTGCGCCGTCATCGCGGCGCGCTCGCGCTGGCCACCACCATCGGCATCGCGCTCGCGGCCGCCGCCGTGGTCGCGCTGGTGGCCGCCGGCCGCGCCCGCCGGCAGACGCGAGTCGCCGAGCGTCGTACGCGGGCGTTGCTCGTCGAGCAGGGCCGGCAGGAGGTCGCCGCCGGCCGCGACAGCCGGGCCCTGCCGTACCTCGCCGAGGTGCTCGCGGAGGGCGAGGACACGCCGGCGATCCGCCTGCTCGTCGCCGAGGCGCGCCGCACCGTCGATCGCCAGGTCGGCGCCACCGTCGTGGCGCCGCACGGCCTCGACGACGTGGCGTGGTCGTCGGACGGCGCGACGCTCGTGCTCGGCGGCGAGCGCGGCTACCTGCGGCTGTTCGACCCCGATCTCCACGAGCTGAGGCGGCTCGATCGCGGCGCGTCGCGCAGCTACGGGTTCGCTCGCAGCCCGGATGGCCGCGCGCTGGTGGCGTCGCGCTGGCCGAGCGATCCGCGCGCCGGCGGAGACGACCCGGGCGAGCTGCGCCTCCTGTACGCCGACGGCCGCGAGCGCTCGTTCCCGTTCGCGTGCCCGCACCCGGCGATCTCCGACGAGCATGTCGCGTGCCGGCGTGACGAAGACGGCTCGTTCGTCGTCCACGACCTCGATCGTGGCGCCGAGATCCTCGCGCGGACCGTCACCGGCGGGGTCCTGATCGCGCTCGCGCCCGACGACCGCGCGGTCTTCGTCGATCGCGCCGACGGCACGATCGAGCGGTGGGTGCTCGCGACCGGCGCCCGCGAGCTCGAGCTGCGCGGCCACCGCGGCGTGATCAAGAAGATGATCGCGGCCGCGGACGGTCGACTGATCACGTGCGCCTCCGACGGCACCGCGCGCGTGTGGGACGGCGAGCGCGGTCGCTTGC
>DASZXE010001049.1:0-2951 GCA_035546475.1 Kofleriaceae bacterium | reverse complement strand
CAGCTCCGCCAGCCGCGCCCGCAGGAGCCGCGCATGGCGGGCCTCGTCGGCGAGCTGCGCCGCGAGCAGCCGCTCGACCCAGCCGTGCCCGCCGGCCCGCGCGGCCTCGTCGAGCGCGTGGCCGAGCGCGAGCGCCTCCGCGCTCTCCTCGGCGAGCAGGTACTCCACGAGCACGCCGCGCTCCGCGCGCGGCGAGCCGACCGACAGCCCGAGCGCGTGCGCCTTCACCGCGTCCACCGCGCGAGCCTGCACCGATGCCAGCCACGTCATGCGTCCGACGCAGAGCAACGCCCGTGCCGCGCGCCGCCGCGGCCCCGCCGCGATCTGGCGCACACTCGCGGCCGCGCCGGCGATGACGAACGGACGGATCCGTCGAACCGTCGACACCTCCGCCGGTCAGCGTCCGTGATCGACCAGCAGGCGGGCCGCCGCGAGCTCGCCCGCCCGCATGCCGTCCTCGTGGAAGCCGAAGCCCGCGTACGACCCGGCGAAGTAGCAGCGCGCCTCGCCCTGGATCGACGGCAGCCGCTCCTGCGCCGCCAGCGCCGCGCGATCGAACTGCGGGTGGGTGAAGGCCGCCTCGTGGTGCGCCGCCGCCGGCGTGCGCCCCGGGTTGAGGGTCACCAGGTACGGCGCCGGCCCCGGCAGCCCCTGCAGGTTGTTCATCCAGTAGGTGACCGCGACCCGGTCGTCGTCGGCGCCGCGCGTGTAGTTCCACGACGCCCACGCCGCGCGCGCCCGCGGCAGGAACGAGCGATCGCCGTGCAGCACGGTGCGGTTCGCGCTGTAGCCGAACGCGCCGAGCACCGCGCGCTCGCCGTCGGTCGGCGCCGCCAGGAGCGCGAGCGCGGTGTCGGCGTGGGTCGCGACGATCGCGCGATCGAAGCGGCGCTCGCGGCCGCCGGCGACGGCGGTGACGCCGCGCAGATCGCGGTGGAGCGCCTCGACGCGGGTGTCGACCTCGACCGCGAGCCCGAGCCGCGCGAGCAGCGCGTCGACGTAGCGCCGGCTGCCGCCGGCGACGGTGCGCCACGGGTGCGGGCGCGTCGTCGTCAGCATCCCGTGGTGCGAGAGGAAGCCGAGGTAGGTCGCCGCCGGGAAGGCGCCACAGCGGGCCGGCGCCAGCGACCACAGCGCCGCCGCCAGCGGCACGACGAACAGGTCGCGCACGTCGGCGGGCACCCGCCGCGCCGCCAGGTACTCGTCGAGCGACGCCGCCTGCACGAGCGCCCCGCCGAGGTCGGCGCGCGCGCGCCGCAGGAAGCCGGCCACCGCCGCCAGGAACCGCCAGTGGCGCGCCGACGCCAGCCGCCGCAGCTGCGCGAACCAGCCGGCCGGCGTCGCGCTCTGCCACTCGAGGACGTCGCCGCCGTCGGGCACGCTGACGCTGAACGACATCCTCGTCGCGCGCGAGGCGACGCCCAGCTCGTCGAGCATCGCGCAGAAGCGCGGGTAGCTCGGCCGCGAGAAGACGATGAAGCCGAGGTCGACCGCGACCGGCCCGCGCGGGCCCTCGACGTCGACGGTGTGCACGTGGCCGCCCGGCCGCGGCCCCGCCTCGAAGAGCGTGAGCTCGGCGCGCCCGTGCAGCGCGCGCGCGGCGGCGAGCCCGGCGACGCCGGTGCCGATGATCGCGACCCGCGGGGTCACGGCGCCGGCACCCGACCCTGGAAGCGGATCGGGGTGTCGGGCGCGGCGTCGTAGGCGTCGCGCAGGCGCGCCGACAGCACCAGCTCGCCGGCCGACAGCGCGCGGTCGGCCTCGTCGGAGATCGGCAGCGATGCGGTCACCGTGACGTCGCCGTGCGCCGCGATCCGGCCGACGTAGACGACCCGTGCATCGAGCTCCGGGTTCGGGCTCGACAGCAGGAGCCGTACGGCGAAGCCGTCGCCCGGCCCCGCGTCGCGCAGCGGCAGCGCCAGCTCGACGGTCCGCTTTCCGGACGGTCCGGCCCGCCGGACGGTCAGCGCGCCCGGCTCGAAGCGCGGCACCTTGCGGATCGGCTCGACCGTCGCGTCGACGCCGGCACGGGCCAGGAAGCCCGGCTGCGCCCGCGCCAGCGCCGGCCGGTCGATCACCGCGTCGAGCGCCAGCGGCGGCCCGTCCGCCCGCTCGACCGTCACCGACAGCTCCAGCGCCGGCGCCTCCGCCACCGCGAACGCATCGACGAACGCGAACGGCGACACCGAGACGACGCCGTCGCCGTCGACGTCGCCGACCGCGCGCAGCCCGCTCCAGCCGACCGTCGCCCGGGTCGCCGCGACCGGCCGCGACCCGCACGGCTCGTCCTCCGCGGGCGCGCGCACCTGCCGGTCGTCGACGTGGTGCCGCGAGCTCCCGTTGCCGACCAGCGGACCGATCACCAGCGGCAGCCCGCCGGCGACGCCGACCGGGCCGAGGTACGTCAGCGGCGAGCCGCCGGGATCGTCCGCCGATGCGCCGCTCACCAGCGCCACCGCGCCGACCGCGGTCGCGATCACGCCGACCACCAGCGTCGCCGCGTTCGGCTCGCGGCGGTCGACCCGCGCGACCTCGACGTCGGTGACGACCTCCGCCGCGCACACGAGCGGCTCGAGCAGCCGCAGGCGCCCGTCGTCGGTCAGCTCCACCCGCGGCGGCAGCGCGCGCGGCGGGTCGGGCCGGCGCTCGTGGTGCGCCTCGCCGCGCGTCACGTCCTCGGACGAGCGGATCGTGTGGCACCCGCCCGCCGCGAGCGCGGCCACGGCGACGGCGACGGCCGCCGCCACGGGCCCGGGCACGGGCGCCGCCACGGGCACGGCCGCCGGCACGGGCCCGGGCACGGGACGACGGGATCGGTGCATCGACCCCGCCATCGTAGCGCGAGGGTAAGCTGCCACCGTGGACGACGCGCGGACGATCGAGGTCGCGATCCCGGCCGATGCCGCCGACGCCCCGGGCGGCACGATCGCCGGCCTCGCCCGCGTGCCGCG
>DASZXE010001048.1:0-1543 GCA_035546475.1 Kofleriaceae bacterium | reverse complement strand
CCGGCAAGGTCCTCCGCGTCCGCCGCGCTGCCGCCGATCACGTCGCCGGCGCCACGCTGCTGCCCGCCGGCGCGTCCGCCGCCGACACCGCCGCCTGGCAGCCGCTCACCGAGAGCGCGCCGCTCGCCGCCGGCAGCCGCGTCCGCACCGACGACCGCACGCGCCTGTGGCTCGCCCTCGACGACGGCTCGTCGCTCGTCCTCGACCACGCCACCGAGCTCGTCCTCACGCCGGGGCCCGCGCGCCGCTTCGACCTCGTCGCCGGCCGCGTCGCCGCCGACATCGCCAACCGCGGCGACACCGCGAGCGTCACCACGCCGCGCGCGCGCCTCGACGTCGTCGGCACCCGCTTCATCGTCACCGCCGCGCCGGAGCTCACCGCGGTGCAGGTCAGCCAGGGCTCGGTCGCGCTCACCGCGACCGCGGCCGGCGGCGCCGCCGTCGACGTCCGCGCCGGCGAGGAGGGCGCCGTCGCCGGCGGCGCGCCCGAGATCGCGCCGGTCCCCGACCTCGCGCGCGAGTCCGCCTGGGCCGAGGTCCCCGAGACGCCGGCCGCCGGCGCCGCGGCCGACCCGACCGCCGGCGGCGGCGTCGGCGCGCTGCGCGCCTACCGCCCCGGCGAGAGCCGCGACCGCGACTGGAACCTCACGCTCGCCCGCCACGACGTCCAGATCCGCATCGCCGGCCCGATCGCCCGCACCGAGGTCACCGAGACCTTCCGCAACGACAGCGACCAGGTCCTCGAGGGCGTCTACCAGTTCCCGCTGCCCGACGACGCGCGCATCGACAGCCTCGCGCTCGACGCCCACGGCGGCTTCGAGCAGGGCGCCTTCGTCGACCGCGACCGCGCCAACCGGATCTGGCAGGGAGTCCTCGAGCGCGCGACGCCGAACCACCCGCACCCGCCGCTCGAGATCATCTGGGTGCCCGGCCCGTGGCGCGATCCGGCGCTGCTCGAGTGGCAGCGCGGCGGCCGCTTCGAGCTGCGCGTCTTCCCGATCCCGGCCCACGGCGCGCGCACGATCAAGCTCGCCTACACGCAGGTCGTCACGCCGCACGGCGGCTGGCGCCAGTACACCTACCCGCTCGCCCACTCCGGCGACGGCTCGACGGTCGCCGAGCGCTTCACCGTCGACGTGGAGGTGCGAGGCGCCCAGCCGGGCGCGGTGCGCGCGGTCGGCTACGACCTCGCCGCCAGGACGGACACCGGCGCCGGCGTCGTCGGCTTCACGCTCGACCGGCCGGCGTTCGTGCCGCGCGGCGACCTCACCATCGACTTCCGCCCCGTCGACGCCGACGCCGAGCTGCGCGCGTGGACCTACGCCGGCAACGCCGCCGCCGCGCCCGACGCGCGCCTGCTGGGCAAGAAGGGCGTCGGCCTCGATCCGAGGGTGATCGACGCGCAGCGCGCGCTCGCCGCCGACGCGCGGCCGACCGCCGTGCTCGCGCTGCGGCCGACGCTGCCGCGCTGGAGCGAGACGAGGCCGCGCGACCTCGTCTTCGTCGTCGATCGCAGCCCGTCGATGGTCGGCGTGCGGCTCGC
>DASZXE010001047.1:0-6294 GCA_035546475.1 Kofleriaceae bacterium | reverse complement strand
AGGCGCGCGCGGTGCTCGCGCAGCACGGCATGACGCTGCCCGCGGCGCCGTGGCGCGCGCTCGCGTCGGTCCTCTACCAGCGCGCGCGCGTCCGCCTGCGCGGGCTGCGCTTCCGCGAGCGCGCCGTCGACGAGATCCCGGCCGACCGCCTCGCGCGCTTCGACGCCTGCTGGTCGCTCACCTCGCTCGGGCTCATCGACACGATCGTCGGCGCCGACTTCGGCGCGCGCCAGCTCCGGGTCGCGCTCGCGATCGGCGAGCCCGGCCGGGTGGCGCTCTCGCTCGCCGCCGAGGCCGTCTACGCGTCCCAGATGAGCGGCGCCGCGCGCTCGCGCCGGCTGCTCGGCCTCGCCGCCGGCCTCGCCGACAAGGTGCGCCGCCCGCACGTGCTCGGCATCGTCGCCGGCGATCACGGCCTCGTCGAGTACGTGTTCGGCAACTACGCGCTCGCCCGCGAGCACCTGGCCCGCAGCCACCGCCACTTCCGCGAGTGCGTCGGCGCCGCGTGGGAGATCAGCGCGGTCCGCCTCTTCGAGCTCATCTGCCTCGGCTGCGAGGGCAAGCTCGCCGAGCTCGCCCGCAAGCTGCCGCCGATCCTCGCCGAGGCCGACGACTGCGGCGACCTGTTCGCGGCGACGTCGATGCGGGTCGCCACCGAGCACCTGGTGCTGATCGCCGCCGGCAAGCCCGACGCCGCGCGCGCCAGCATCGACGCCGCGATGGCCCGCTGGACCCAGACCGGCTTCCAGATGCAGCACCGCTACGCGCTGGTCACGCGGGTCGAGCTCGACCTCAGCCAGGGCCGCGGCCGCGAGGCGCACCTCCGCATCGAGGAGCGCTGGCGCGAGATCGAGCGCTCGATGCTGCTGAAGATCCGCCAGCAGCGGATCGAGACCTACAGCGCGCGCGGCCGCGCCGCGGTCGCCGCCGCCGCCGAGGGCCACGAGCCGCGCCGCGCGCTGGCGATCGCCGCCCGCCACGCCGATCGCATCATCGACGAGCGGATGGCGTGGGCGGTCGGCCAGGGCCTGCTCATCCGCGCCGCGGTCGCCCACGCCCGCGGGCGCGACGACGAGGCGGCGGCCGCGCTCGGCCAGGCGATCGAGCGCCTCGAATCGACCGGCATGGAGCTGCACGCCGCCGTCGCGCGCCGCCGGCTGGCCGACCTCACCGGCGGCGACGAGGGCCGCCGCCTCGCCGCCCGCGCCGCCGCCTGGTTCACCGCCGCCGGCGTCGGCGACCCCGACGCCTTCGTCCGCATGCTCGCCCCCGGCTTCACCCGCCGCGCCCTGCCGGCCCGCCACGCCTAGAACGTCAGGCGCGCGCCAAGGCGCGCGGAGAGCGGGGCGTAGCGGCTGACGGTGTTGCCGAAGTCCGGGTTGCGGACGATCGGGTCCGGCGTCTCGAAGCCGCTGGTGTCGAGCGCCTTGGCGAACGGGACGTCCTGATACGTGCCGCCGACGATCGGGTTCGAGCTGGTCCGGTAGCTGTACTCCTCGTCGACGCCCGCCTCGCCCTGGTGATCGAAGACGTTGAAGACGTCGGCGAACACCTCGACGTCCATGCCGTGCGCCAGCGGCCGCCGGTAGCCGAGGTGGAGATCGAGCGACTGCTCCATCGCCGTGCGCCCGAGCGAGCCGCGCGGCAGCAGGAACGACTCGCCCTCGCCGTACAGCGGGTGCGGCGCCAGCGCGCCGATCGGCGTGCCCGACGCCAGCCGCGCCCGCCAGCCGAGCGTGATCTCGCCGGCCTTCTGCAGCTCGAAGCGGTAGAAGCCGTCGACCTTCAGGTTGTGCGGGCGGTCCTGCGGCAGCGGCCCCTCGCGGTTCGCCGTCAGCTCGACGAGGTCGTACTGCGACGAGATGTTCGGATCGACCTGGCCGTTGTCGTACGAGACCAGGCCGGGGAAGTTGCCGTGGGTGTGCGAGTACGTGTAGCTCGCCATCAGGAACAGCGCGCGCGAGAAGCGCTTCGACAGGGTGAGCTGCAGGTCGTCGTGCACGCGGCTCGGTGGATCGAACGCGCGGATGCCGGTGAACAGCCGCATGAGCCGGGTCAGGCGCGCCGCCTCCGCGCTGTCGCCGGCCGCGTTCGCGCGATCGAGCTGGCCTTGCAGCTTCGCCTCCTCGTCGGAGCCCCACTCGCCCGGGTTCGCGATCACGTACGTCTGCGCGCCGTCGGTCGACACGTCCTCGATCACGCGGCCGAGGCTGCGGTGCTGCAGCGTCACGCCGAGCTTCACGTCCTCGGCCAGCTCGTACTCGACGCCGGCCAGACCCTCGTCGAGGTACTGCGCCTTCAACCCCGGCGCGACCAGGGTGCCGCCGACGCCGATCGCCTCGCCGCCCCCGCCGCCGACGTCGGGACAGCCCGACGCCGACGGGCCGCCGTAGCCGGGCACCGACGCGCCGCACATGCTCCACGAGAAGTCCTGCTGGTACGAGACCTCGCCGCCGAACGACCGCGAGTTGATGTCCATCGGGATCGACTCGTAGAAGCGGCCCCAGTGGCCGAACGCCTTCGACCGGCCCTCGCGCGTCCAGTCGTAGACGACGCCGATGCGCGGCGCCCACATGTTCTGCAGCGTGAGCGCGTTGGTGCCGTACGCCTGGTTCGTGTTCGGATCGATCTGGTCGCGGAGGAACTTGGCGTACTGCAGGCGCTGCTCCTCGTAGCGCACGCCGGCGTCGATGATCAGGTTCGGCATCGGCGCCCACGAGTCGCGCAGGTACGCGGCCCAGTTGACGGTCTGGCCGTCGATCGTCGAGCCGGGGTCGCCCTGGCCGATGAAGCGGCACGGCAGCTCGACGTCGGCGATCGAGCCGGTCGGCTTGTACGAGCACATGTGATCGAAGGCCGCGTCGGTCGAGCCGACCGGCGCCACCTGGATCCAGCGCGACGCGCGGACCGTCTGGGTGTCGGCGCGATTCTCGAAGTAGACGCCGCCGGTGTAGATGCGCGGCTGGGTGAGCTGGTTGACCTCGGCGTCGAGGCCCGCCTTGATCTCGTGGGTGCCGGCCGCGCGCACGCGGTGGGTGACGCCCAGGCGGCCGCTCCAGCGATCCTCGCTGTCGTCGATGATCGTGCCGCCGCCGCCGACCCGGTAGCCGGCGCCCTCGTCGGGGCAGTTGGTGATGCCGGGAAACGGGTCGTTGCCGCCGTCGGCGCAGGCGAGCTTCGTCTGTTCGTCCTCGAAGCCGAGCTTCGACCACTCGCCGAGGTCGCCGAAGCGGAGCAGCTCGAGCGGCCGGGTGCGCGCGGCCGGGTCGGTGTTCTCGGCGCCGACGTGATCGTGGTGCCAGCCGGCCACCGCCTCGAGCTCGGTCTTGTTGTCCTGGAACTTCGACGTCCAGCGGGCGGCGACGTCGTACGTCATGCTGTCGCTGTCGAAGTCCGTCGTCGACGGCAGGCCGTACATGCCGAAGCTCTTGCCGCGGCCGGGCCCGCCGACGAAGCTGAGCTGGCCCTGGTGCTCGGGCCGGTAGGCGTAGTTGAGCTTGGCGATGCCCTGGAGGCCGCCCGACCACGGGTGGAACTTGCGCGTGCGGATGTCCTCGTAGAGGTCGAAGCCGGTCGACGGATCGACGTCGGGGACGGTGTTCTGATCGGCGTCGACCTTGCGCTTGGTCGTCCGCGACAGGGTCGTGCGGCTGTAGCTCGGCGCGGCGCCGACGACGTACCAGAGCTTGTCCTTGACGACCGGGCCGGAGACGAAGAAGCCGACGTCCGCGCTGACCGCGAGGTCGGAGGCGACGTCGATCGAGGTCGCCTGGGTCGCCGACCGATCGGTGGCGGCGGTGAGGAACCCGGGCGTCACCGTGGCGAAGATGCTGCCCTCGGTCTGGTTGGAGCCGCTGCGGGTGACGACGTTGACGACGCCGCCGGTCGAGCGGCCGTACTCGGCGTTGTAGCCGCCGGTGATGACCTCGGTCTGCTCGACGAAGTCGTTGAGGACCGGGCTGCCGGCGGTGCCGTAGCGGAGGCCGGTCGTGTTGACGCCGTCGACGACGTACTCGTTCTCGAGGCCCGACGAGCCGGAGAAGGCGGGGCCGGTGCCGTCGCCGTGGGAGTCGGCGGCCATGGTCGCGGCGCCGAGGTAGGTCTGCCCGGGCGTGGGGATGCCCTCCATGATCGCGCGGTCGACGGTGACCTTCTGGATCGGGTCGAAGATGATGACCGGCGGGTGGTCGCGGATGACGTACGTGGTGCCCTTGAGCTGGCTCTGGTCGAAGCGGTGGAAGACCTGCGAGGTGCCCTGGGCGGTGACGACGACCCCGTGCTGCACCGCCGAGAGGTCGCCGTAGTAGAAGGTGACGTCGTAGGTGCCGGGGACGAGGTCGGTGAAGCGGAAGGAGCCGTCGTCCTCGGTGATCGCGGTGGCGGTGTCGCGGCCGGCGGTGGCGGCGACGGTGACGCCGGCCAGCTTCTCGCCGGTGGCCTTGTCGATGACGCGGCCGGCGATGGCGCCGGTGGTGATGCCCTGGGCGGCGGCAGGGCGCGACGCGAGGACGGCGGGCGCGAGGCCGAGCGCGCCGGCGAGGAGCGCGATCAGGCGCGCCCGGCCGGTGAGCGGCGGACGCGGCCGACGTGGTGGACGAGGTGGACGGGACGGTCGGCGGCTGGGCTGCAAGGGTTCCTCCTGCCGACGGACACGCGCGCGCGCGCGATTCGATCGATCGGGTTGCCTCAACGCCGCTGGCCGGGCGCGATGCGGCACCCGCCGGCTGCGACACCGCAACGTGCGACGCGACAGCCGGTTGCGATCCGTCCGCCTCGCCTGCGGCGGTGGCGGCGGGCCGGCGGCCGTCCGTGGTACGCCCGGCGGATGGCAGCCCAGGTGATCGGCATCGTCGGCGGCAGCGGCCTCTACGACCTCGACGGCCTGACCGACCAGCGATGGGAGCGGGTGAGCTCTCCGTTCGGCGAGCCGTCGGATCACCTGCTGTTCGGCAACCTCGACGGCCAGCCGATCGTCTTCCTGCCGCGGCACGGGCGCGGCCACCGGATCCCGCCGCACGAGATCAACTTCCTCGCCAACATCGACGCGCTCAAGCGAGCCGGCGTCACCTCGGTCGTGTCGGTGAGCGCGGTCGGCTCGCTGCGCGAGGACCTGACGCCCGGCACGTTCGTGCTGGTCGATCAGTTCGTCGACCGCACGCTGCGGCGCCCGAAGACGTTCTTCGGCACGGGCGTGGTCGCCCACGTGTCGATGGCGCACCCGACCTGCGGGCGGCTGGTCGAGGCGCTGGCGGCCACCGCGTCGCACCTCGGCGTCCGCGCGGTGCGCGGCGGCACCTACGTCGCGATGGAGGGGCCGCAGTTCTCGACGATGGCCGAGGCCGAGGTCCACCGCCGGCTCGGCTGCGACGTCGTCGGCATGACGAACCTGCCGGAGGCCAAGCTCGCGCGCGAGGCGGAGCTCTGCTACGCAACGGTCGCGATGGTCACCGACTTCGACTGCTGGCACCCCGACCACGATCACGTGCAGATCGACGCGGTGCTGGCGGTGCTGCGGGCCAACGCGCAGCACGCGCGCCAGCTCGTCGCCGGCGTGGTGCCGCGGCTCGGCGCCCACGGCGGGCCGTGCCCGCACGGCTGCGACCGCGCGCTCGACCACGCGATCCTGACCGCGCCCGACGCGCGCGACCCGGCGCTGGTGGCGAAGCTCGACGCGGTCGCCGGCCGCGTGCTGCGCGCGGGTGGCGCCGCGTGAAGGTCCAGGGCCGCTGGCGGCGCGCGCTCGAGCTGTCCGGCGACCGGACGGTCGTCGTGCTCGACCAGGTGAAGCTGCCGTACGAGGTCGCCTGGCTGCGCCTCGACGACCTCGCCGCCGTCGAGCGGGCGATCCGCGACATGCACGTGCGCGGCGCGCCGCTGATCGGCGCCACCGCCGCCTGCGGCGTCGCGCTCGGCCTCGCCGCCGGCCTCCCGCTCGACGAGATCGATCGGCGCCTGGCCGCCACCCGGCCGACCGCCGTCAACCTGCGGTGGGCGCTCGACCGCATGCGCGCGGCGCTCGGCGGCTGTGACGACCGCGGCGGCTCGGCGCCGTGCCTCGACCTCGACGTCGAGCGCGCGTGGGACGCCGCCGCCCGGATCTGCGACGACGAGGTCGCGCGCTGCGAGGCGATCGGCCAGCACGGCGTGGCGCTGCTCGCCGAGGCGCCGCGCCGCCGCGGCGGCCGCGATCGCGACGCGATCCAGGTGCTGACCCACTGCAACGCCGGCTGGCTCGCCACCGTCGACTGGGGCACCGCGCTGGCGCCGATCTACAAGGCGCACGAGCGCGGCCTC
>DASZXE010001046.1:0-20663 GCA_035546475.1 Kofleriaceae bacterium | reverse complement strand
CTCGCGTGACGCCGAGCGGCGCGCCACCGGCCACGGCAAGTGGCGCGCGATGGCCGCCGCGAGCTGGCGCGCGCTGCGCCGCTTCCCGCTGGTCTCGGTCCACGTGCGCACGCCCGCCGGCACCGTCTCCGCGCGCACGCCGTTCGTCTTCGTCGGCAACAACGCCTACCGGCTCGGTCCGCGCGCGCTCGGCACCCGCGAGCGCCTCGACGCCGGCCGCCTCTGCGTCTACACGATGCGCTGCCAGTCGCGGCTCGCGATGGCGTGGCTGGTCCTCCGCGCGATCGTCCAGCGCGTCGAGTCGATCGACGCCCTCGAGGTCGCGGAGGTCGACACCGCCGACGTCGTGCTGTGGCGCCGCCGGATCGACGTCGCGCTCGATGGCGAGGTGGTGGCGATGGCCACGCCGCTGCGCTACCGGGTCCGCCCGCGCGCGCTCGCCGTGATCCGGCCGCCGGCCGTCGCCACCGCCGACGCCGCGCAGCCCGTCGCCGCGGCACGCCCGTCGCCCGCCGGGCCTCCGGAGGCGGCGGCATGAGGATCGTCGCCCACCTCTCCGACCCGCACTTCGGCAGCGAGGACCCGGCGATCGCCGCCGCGCTCGCCGCCGAGCTCGACGGTGCGACCGCCCCGCGCCCGCATCTCGTCGTCGTCAGCGGCGACCTCACCCAGCGCGCGAAGGAGGAGCAGTTCCGCGCCGCCCGCGCCTTCCTCGACGCGCTGCCGGCGCCGCACCTGGTCGTCCCCGGCAACCACGACCTCCCGCTCTACGATCTGTGGGCCCGCTTCGTCCATCCGCTCGAGCGCTACCGCGCGCTCATCTCCGACGAGCTGATGCCCACCTTCGCCGACGACGAGCTGGCCGCCGTCGGCCTCACCACCGCCCACGGCTTCACCGTCAAGAACGGCCGCGTCTCCGCCGAGCAGGCCCGCGCCGCCGCCGCCTTCCTCGCGGCGCAGGGCGATCGCTTCAAGCTGGTCGTCGCCCACCATCCGTTCGTGCTGCCGGTCGGCCGCCCGCCCGGCGAGCGCGTCGACGGCGCCGAGGCCGCGACGCCGCTCCTGCGCGACGCCGGCGCCGCGGTCATCTGCACCGGCCACCTGCACCTCGCGTTCGCGTCCGACACCGCCGGCTTCCGCGACCAGGCCCGCGAGATCGTCGCGGTCCACGCCGGCACCTGCATGTCGACCCGCACGCGCGGCGAGCCGAACGGCTACAACCGCCTCGTCCTCGACGGCGACCTGCTGACGATCCAGCAGCGCCGCTGGGCCGGCGACCGCTTCACCGACGGCCCCCGCAAGACCTACCGCCGCGACGACGGCCGCTGGCGGCTCGCCCCCGCAACGGCGGCGGCCTGAGCCGCGGGCCGAGCCGCGGCGTCAGGTCTTCGAGAAGGTCACCGCCGTCACGCAGCGGTACTGCTTGCCCTTGATGTCCGTCGGCACGAAGTCGATCGTCACCTGATCGCCCGAGCGGAACGCGGCGAACAGCAACTGGATCGTCGAGTCGGAGACGTCCTTGCCCGCGCACTGGCTGCCGCCCCACCGGTAGTTCGTCGTCGCCTTGTCCTCCTGCAGCCACACCGCCCCGTGGAACGACTTGTAGTCCTTGTGGCCGCTCTCGACGACGAGGAGCTGCGCCACCGGGCTGGTCGGGCTCGGATCCGCCGACGCCGGCGCCACCCGGGTCGCGCCCGCCGCCACCATGACCGCCAGCGCGACTCCGGCGCGGACGACGCTCGTGCGTGTGCTCATCCGCGAATTGTACGTGCGACCTGCCGGCGATCAACGCGCGCCGGCACCGGCCGCGGCGCCGATCACCGACGCCTTCAGCCTTCGTTCAGGATCCGCCGCCGATCTTCAGCGACGGCGGCGCCGCCGCACGACGACCAGGCCGAGCAGGCTGCCGAGCCCGAGGTTGACCAGCACCGCCGTGCGGCCGTGGTCGCCGGTCGAGCAGCAACCGCCGCTGTCCTCGACGAGCGGACCGCACGCGCCGTGCTGGCCCAGCCCCGGCGCGATGCACTCGTAGCCGTCCGGGCAGCGGTCGTTCGGGCCGCTCACGCAGTCCTCGCTGCAGATCTTGTCACCCGACACCGTCGCGCACTCCGTCGACACGCACTGCTCGTTGTACGCGCAGGTGTCGCCGATGTTGAGCGTCGGCGGGTCCCAGAAGCACTTGCCCGCCTCGCACTTCTGCCCCTCGAGGCACGACGCCGCGCTCGCGCACGGCGTGCCTCGCGTCACCGTGATGTTGTCCTCGCCGCACACGCCGGTGTCACCGCAGCCCTTGACCTTGATGTCCATGACGCCGTCGGGCACGCGGCTCGGCAGG
Organism: Kofleriaceae bacterium; assembly: GCA_035546475.1. Taxonomy (GTDB): domain Bacteria; phylum Myxococcota_A; class Polyangia; order Haliangiales; family Haliangiaceae; genus UBA2376. The sequence continues at coordinate 18,328 of DASZXE010001046.1, read as the reverse complement.
TCCATCGTGTAGATCGACGTCTTCTGCCAGACGCCCGGGACCTCGCTCCACTTCCAGCCGTTGATCCACAGCTCGAGGTGGTTGAGGCCGCGCGGGTCGACCGCCGTCGGGAAGACCGAGAAGGTGCGCGGCAGGCCGGTCGCGCCGTCGGCCGGCATCTTGATGTCGACGACCGGCGGATCGACCGGCACCGTGCCCGGCCCGTGCACGCCGAGCTGCCGCTGGAACGAGTTCTGCGTGGTGCCGCCGCAGATGCACTCGCGGTCGGCGAACTCGCCGCACGGCGCGTCGACGTTGCGGAAGAACTTCTGGCCACCGCAGTCCTGGATCGGAAGGTACGTCATCGGATCCGGGCAGAAGTGCTCGTGGTCGAGGCCGTACGCGTGCGCGCTCTCCTGCGCGACCGTCCAGCACATGTCGAGCGGGCTCGGCCCGTGGTCGTTCGCGAACGCGAACGAGATGACGTTGTTCTGCGGCCGGCAGGTCGACGAGTCGAGCGGCGCGATCCCGAGGATGCCCGAGCCGAGGCTCATCTCCGAGGCGCGGCCGGCCAGCACCGCCTCGTGGTGCGCGGTGGCGCCCGGGTCCTCGGTCACGATCTGCACGTTGAACGGCTGGTAGACCTCGCGGATGCACTGGATCGTCTGGTTCCAGATGTCGTCGGAGTAGCCGAACTCCGACAGCGTCATCCGGGTGCCCGCCGGCACGCCGCCGATGATCGTCTGGTTCGAGATCGCGTCGGACAGCGACGACTTGGTGAACGAGCATCCGCCGCGGCAGCGGTTGACGTAGATGATCGGCGAGATCACCTCGCCGGCGTTCGACACGAACGCATCCGCCGGCACCGGCACGTAGCCACGCGTCTCGCCGGCCGGCAGGCCCTTGGCGCCCGCGTCCATGATCTGCTTGCCGAGCTCGCCGGTCGGCCCTTGCGGCGGCGCCGCGTGGGCGGCGCGGACACCGAGGCCCGCGACGCCCCCGAGACCCGCGAGGCCTCCGAGGCCTGCGAGGCCGACCGCGAGGGGGAGCACAGCTACGACGGACGCCAGGCGAGTCATGGTGGCGGGATACTACAGGCGCCCGCCGCGCGGGAAGGAGATCCGTCACTCACCCGGGCTGTCGATGCGAGGCGGCGGGTCCTCGATACCCTGCCGGTAGGGGGTGACGATGGTCTTGCCGTCGGCGAACTGGACGTCGGCAGCGACGAGCGTGGTCATGTCCCGGACCGGAAAGCGCATGCGCTGGAAGGCCGGTTCGACGCACTCGACCAGCGCCTTGTCGTCCAGCCCGGTGACCTCGGTCCGCGGCGCCACCCGCCCCTCCGGGTAGACCTTGAAGGTCACCTTGATGCTGTTCTCCTGCTGGCCGGTGCGGCTCGACCACTCGCCCCAGCAGCCGTTGATGTCGTCGACCTGCGGGCTCACGCCGGCCTTCAGCTCCGCCGGCGACAGGCCGCGCTCGATCGGCGGCGGCGGCGCGGCCGGCCGGCGGACCGCGACCACCGGGTCGGGCTCGAGCTCGGCGGCGGCGATCTTCTCGTTGAGCGCGGCGATCTCGCGGTCGCGCTCGGCGATCTTCGCCTCGAAGTCGCGCACCGTGCCCTCGACGTTGATCTTGTCCGACTCCGCGCGCCGGCGCATCTGGTCGATCATGTCGCGCGAGCCCTTGTTCTCCGCCTCGAGCTGGCGCACCTGGTCGCGCAGCTCCTTGAGCGTCGCGTCGACCTCCGACGAGCCGGGCCGCAGCACCATCGCCGCCGCGGCGCCGGCCATCACCATCGCGACGGCGCCGAGCAGGATCGCCAGCCGGCGCGGCCGCGGGCGCGGCGCCGGCGGCACCAGTTGCTCGAGCAGGGCCGCCATCGACGGGAACCGGCGGGCCGGCTGCGGATCGAGGCCGCGGGCCAGCACCGCGCCGATCGCCGGCGACACCACCGACGACGGCGGCGGCGGCAGCACGCGCGCCTTGCCGGCGTTCATCTCGGCGGCGGTCTCGCCGGGCAGCGGGTGCTGGCCGTAGAGCGCCTCGTAGAGCGCGACGCAGAAGCTGAACTGGTCGGCGGCGGCGGTCACGCTCTCGCCGCGGAGCTGCTCGGGCGCCATGTAGCGCGGCGTGCCCATGACCGCGCCGGTGCCGGTCAACGGCTCGGTCGGCGCGGTCGCGCGGACCGTCCGCAGCTCGGACATCGCCGCCACCGGCCGCGGATCCTCGTCGGTGACCGCCGACCGCGCCAGCCCGAAGTCGGAGACGCGCACGCGGCCGTCGCTGCCGACCAGCACGTTGTCCGGCTTGAAGTCGCGGTGGAGCAGGCCGACCGCGTGGGCGGCGGCCAGCCCGCGGCCCGCCTCGACGAACATCGCGACGATCTCCGGCCATGGCCGCTCCCACCGCTTCAGCCAGTGGCTGAGGGTGTCGCCCTCGACGAACTCCATCGCCAGGTAGAGGTCGGTGCCGGCGGTGCCGACGTCGTAGACCGCGACGACGTTCGGGTGGTTGAGCCGGGCGATCGCCTGCGCCTCGCGGACCAGGCGGGCGTTGGCCTCGCGCTCGCCGAGGCCGATGCCGGTGCGCAGGAGCTTGAGGGCGATCTTGCGGTCGAGCTGCGGGTCGTAGGCGGCGAAGACGACGCCCATGCCGCCGGCCCCGAGCCGGCGCAGCACGACGTAGCGGCCGATGGTGTCGCCGAGCGCGACCACCGGCTCGGTCGCGTGGCCGGGCCGGCCGGGCCCCGAGCCGTGGCCGTTGCGGCGCGGGGCGGTGGCGACCTCGCTGTCGCGCTCGCCGGGGGCGGGGGCCAGGGTCGCGACCAGGGTCCGGCAGTCGCGGCAGGTCGCCAGGTGGCGCTCGACCACGGCCGCCTGCGCACCCGACAGGCTGCCGCTCGCGAAGTCGACGGCGAGGTTGTCGTCGATGCAGCCCACGTCACGAAGCTACCAGACCGGCCGCCGGCGAGCCCAATCAATCCGATGACCTACCGGCTGTCGCACCGTCGCAGGGTCGGACCGAACCGGCTCCGGGGCGCCCGGTGAGCCCGGGGACTTGACCGAAACCCGGTCAAAGGGTAGCAATCGCGCGCCCCTGCGCCACGTGCAGGGACCCCCACCGGCCTACCCGGCGGGGTCTCCGGCTGAAAAAAGACCGCCACGGCGGCCAGGATCCCCGTCCCCGCCTCTTGGCGCTCGCTACGTCCGCTCCTCAGGAGACCAACCCGTGCTCGACGACCTCACGAAAGTCCGCAACATCGGCATCTCGGCGCACATCGACAGCGGCAAGACCACGCTGACCGAGCGCATCCTCTTCTACACCGACCGGATCCACCAGATCCACGAGGTCAAGGGCAAGGACGGCGTCGGCGCCAAGATGGACTCGATGGAGCTCGAGCGCGAGCGCGGCATCACGATCCAGTCGGCCGCGACCCACTGCACGTGGGAGGGCAGCTCGCCCCGGGTCAACATCGAGCCGCACCACATCAACATCATCGACACGCCCGGCCACGTCGACTTCACGATCGAGGTCGAGCGGTCGCTGCGCGTGCTCGACGGCGCCATCATGGTGCTGTGCGGCGTCGCCGGCGTGCAGTCGCAGAGCTACACGGTCGACCGCCAGATGCGCCGCTACAAGGTGCCGCGCATCGCGTTCATCAACAAGCTCGACCGCTCGGGCGCGAACCCGTTCCGCGTGAAGGACCAGCTCCGCGAGAAGCTGCGGCTCCACCCGGTGATGATCCAGGCGCCGATCGGCCTCGAGGACAAGCTCGAGGGCGTCGTCGATCTGATCGAGATGAAGGCCGTCCGCTTCTACGGCGACAACGGCAACGAGATCGAGTATTCGGACATCCCCGCCGACATGGCGGAGCAGTGCGCGAAGCTCCGCGAGGAGATGCTCGACCAGCTCAGCATGGTGAACGACGAGCTGACCGAGGCGATGCTCGAGGAGCGCGTCACGCCCGAGGTGATCCGCAAGGCGCTGCGCGACTCGACGATCGCGCTCAAGTGCACGCCGGTCATGATGGGCTCGGCGCTCGGCAACAAGGGCGTCCAGCTCCTGCTCGACGGCGTCACCCAGTACCTGCCCGACCCGCGGCAGGTCGAGAACGTCGCCCTCGACCTCAGCAAGGGCGAGGAGCCGGTCGTGCTGTCGTCCGACCCGGAGAAGCCGCTGGTCCTCCTCGCGTTCAAGCTCGAGGACGGCCGCTACGGCCAGCTCACGTACATCCGCATCTACCAGGGTCACCTGGCGAAGGACGACTTCATCGTCAACGTCCGCAACGGCAAGAAGGTCAAGGTCGGCCGCCTGGTCCGCATGCACTCGGACGACAAGGAGGACATCACCGAGGCAGGCGCCGGCGACATCTGCGCGCTGTTCGGCGTCGACTGCAACTCGGGCGACACCTTCACCGACGGCACCGTCAAGCTGGCGATGACGTCGATGTTCGTGCCGAAGCCGGTCATCTCGGTGGCGATCAAGGCCAAGGACTCGGGCGCCGAGCTCAACATGTCCAAGGCGCTCAACCGCTTCACCAAGGAGGACCCGACCTTCCAGTGCTACGTCGACCCCGAGTCGAGCGAGACGATCATCGCCGGCATGGGCGAGCTGCACCTCGACGTCTACATCGAGCGCATGAAGCGCGAGTACAAGGCCGAGGTGGTGACCAGCCCGCCGCAGGTCGCGTACCGCGAGACGATCGGCGCCAAGGTCGACTTCAGCTACACCCACAAGAAGCAGACCGGCGGCAGCGGCCAGTACGGCAAGGTGGCCGGCTGGGCCGAGCCGTTCGATGGCGACTTCGAGTTCGTCGACGAGATCAAGGGCGGCTCGATCCCGCGCGAGTTCATCCCGGCGGTCGAGAAGGGCTTCCGCTCGATGCTGCCGAAGAGCCCGCGGCTCGGCGTGCCGGTCACCGGCGTGCGGGTCGGCATCAACGACGGCCAGGCGCACGCGGTCGACTCGAGCGACATCGCGTTCCAGGAGGCGGCCCGCGGCGCCTTCCGCGAGTTCTTCGCCAAGGCGCGCCCGCGCATCCTCGAGCCGATCATGAAGGTGTCGCTCGAGGGCCCGGCCGAGTTCTCGGGCAACATGCTGTCGCTGATCATGCAGCGGCGCGGCATGGTGATCGGGTCGACCGAGGAGGACGGCCAGGTCAGCGTGGACGCCGAGGTGCCGCTCGCCGAGATGTTCGGCTTCTCGACGCCGCTCCGCTCGGCGACGCAGGGCAAGGCCGAGTTCACGATGGAGTTCGCCAAGTACGCCGACGTGCCGACCAACGTCGGCGAGGAGCTCCTCGCCAAGGCCGCCAAGGCCAAGGCCGACGCGAAGAAGTAGCCGCCCGCCGCGCCGGCGGCCCGCGGTCCGAGGCAGCCCACCGGCTGCCTCGTCGCATTTTCGGCCCGCCTCGCGTCGGCCGCGACGCCCCCGGGCCGATGGCCGCGGACGTTTTTGGCGCTTTTCGGGCGCGCACAGGGGTGCGAAGGAGTCGCACGGCGGCCCGCGCGCACGGTAGCCTGGGCCGAGGAGGTGCCGATGCGGCGGATCACGATCGAGGGCGCGTTCGGTCTGTGCTTGCTGGTCGTCGTCGGGTGCGGCGGCAGCGAAGGCCCGCAAGGACAGCAGGGCCCCGAGGGCGCGCCCGGGGCGATCGGTCCGCCGGGGCCGCAGGGACCACCGGGCATGCCGGGGACCGGCGGCGGCGGTGGCGGCGTGCAGTGGGAGGACTCGACGGGCACCGTCATCCCGCGCGCGGTCGGTCTCCCGATGACCTACTTCGACGCGGACGGCGACGTGTGGGACGTCGATCCGTACTCCGGCGCGGTGTCGGTGGCGGGGCAGCGCTCGAACGCGAGCTCGTTCTACGACCTGTCGAACTGCACCGGTACGCGGTACCTGATCGTCGGCGACGAGGGAGCGCAGCCGCGGCCGATCTGGCAGGCGCCTCGCGTCCCGTTCTTCGACATCGATCTGCAGGTGTTCCGCGTGCTCGACGACGACGCCGTCCTCGTCACGGCGCCGATGATCTGCGGGCGCCGCAACGGTGGCGGGTGCCAGCCGTTCAACCCCTGCATCAGCGAGACCGGGTTCCCCGAGTCGTCGACGCACGTCGTCTCGCAGCCGACGCTGCCGGGCGTGCCTCCCTTCCACCCGGTGCTGCCCCAGTGACGGCCGGGGGACGTCACGGGCGCCGCCGGTGGACCGCCCTGTCGCTGCTCGTCGTCGGGCTCGCGGTCCGCGCCGGCGCCGCGCACGCCGACGTGGAGCTGCAGAACGACGGGTTCGTCATGGCGCCGATGGGCGCGTTCTTCCAGGGTCCCATCCGCCGCGGCGAGATCCAGGCCGCGCGCTTCGTGGCGCCGGACGCCGGCCGCCAGCTCCTGTCGGTGCGGCTCCTGTTCGGCGGCTCGCAGCAGCCAGCCATCGTCACCGTCCACGTGTGGGCCGATCCGGGCGGCGGCGGCAACGCGCCGGGGGCCGAGCTGTTCCACGGCGACTTCCAGTTGACGGGGAACAACAGCTTGTTCTTCCAGGCGGTCTCGCTGGCGACCGGCAACGTCATCGTGCCCGCGCAGTTCCGCGTCGGCGTCGAGCTGCAGGCGGATGCGCCGCCGCTGGTGGCGCGCGACCTCGACGGCACCATCGCCGCCGACCGCAACTACGTCTACGCCGTGCCCGGCGGCTGGCTGCGCGCGCAGGACGCCGGCTTCTTCGGCGACTGGGTGCTGCGCGCGGTCGTCTCCGACGCCGGCGGCGGGGTCGATGCCGGCGTCGATGCCATGCCCGCGTCCGACGGTGGCATCGGCGACGCGGCCACCGACGACGGCGCTGGTGGCCCCGATGCCGGCACCGGCGCTGCCTGCGCGAGCAACGCGAGCTGCCCGGTCGGTCAGTACTGCGATCCGGACGATCAGGTCTGCACGCTCGACTGCCGCAGCGCGGCCGACTGCGCGAGCGGCGCGAGCTGCAACAGCTTCGGCCAGTGCGTCGGCGGTGGCGGCGGCTGCGAGGTCGCCGCCGCGAGCGGTGCCGCGCCGGCCGGACTGCTGCTGGCGGCCCTCGTCGCGCTGCTCACCGCCCGCCGTCGCGGTCGCGGTCGCGGTCGCGGTCGCGGTCGCGGGCAGCACCGCCCGTAGCTCGGCGCGGGCGGGCGGTGGCATGCTGGCGGCCATGCCGCGCAGCTCGAGTGACCGCGATGCAGCCGCACGAACGAAGGCGCCCGCGAGGACCGCGGCGAAGGCGAAGGCGGCGAGCGCCGGGCGGGCCGCGAAGCCGGCGAAGGCGGCCACGGCGAAGGGGGCGGAGGCGAACGCAGCGGCGTTCGGCGGCTTCGAGCGGGAGGCGCCGCGGTTCTTCCACGAGCTGGCGGCGGAGATGAGCCGCGAGTGGTTCGGCGCGCACAAGGCCGAGTACGAGGCGCTGTGGGTAAGGCCGATGAACGCGCTCCTCGCCGAGGTGCGCGCGAGGCTGGCGGCGGCCTACAAGGGCCTCGCGCTCGCCGAGCCGAAGGTGTTCCGCATCCACCGCGACGTCCGCTTCTCGAACGACAAGACGCCGTACAAGACGCAGTGCGCCGGCATCGTGTCGATCGGCGGCGGCGCGACGATGGAGACCGGCGCCGCCGTCTACCTGCACCTCGGCCTCGACGAGTACGCGGGCGCCGGGTTCTATGGCTTCACGCCCGACCAGCTCGTGCGCTGGCGCAAGGCGGTGGCCGCCGACCGCACCGGCAAGCAGCTCGCCGCGCTGCTCGCGCAGGCGCGCGACGCCGGCCTCGCGCTCGACGCGCAGGAGGTGCTGGTCCGGGTGCCGCGCGGCCTCGATCCCGAGCATCCGCGCGCCGAGCTGTTGCGGCACAAGGGCTGCGTGCTCGGCTTCCCGGCGATCCCGCGCGGCCTCATCCACCAGCCCGCCTTCGCCGGCTGGCTCGTCGAGCAGGCCACCCGCGCCGCGCCGGTCGTCCGCTGGCTCGAGCAGCACGTCGCCTGACCGCCTGACCGCGGGACGCGCTTGACCGCGCCGCGGGCCGCCGCGACCATCGCCGCATGCGCAGCGCGGCCGTCCTCCTGGTGATGCTGGCGGCGTGCGGCTCCGACGACGGTGACACGCCGCCGCCGCCGTCGTGCACCGACGCGCCGGCGAGCTGCCGCAGCGCGTGCGGCTACGGCACGGGCGACCTCGCCGCCGACACCATCGCCGACGTCGCGCCGGCGTCGATGCCGGTCGACACGATCGTGCTGGTCATGCAGGAGAACCGCACGTTCGATCACTACTTCTCGTCCTTGACCGTGCCCGGCCAGACCGTCGACGGCGCCGCCGCCGACGCGACCAACCCGGACCCGACGCGGCCGGGCGCCACCATCAGCCGCTTCCACCAGACGGCGCTCTGCTTCGACAACCCGGCCGAGAGCTGGGACGACGTCCACCGCGAGCTCGACGGCGGCGCGCTCGACGGCTTCACCACCGAGTCGGGCCGCGAGGACCCCGCGGGCGATCCGACCGGCAGCCGCGCGATGGGCTACTACGACGAGACCGACCTGCCCTACGACTATGCCCTCGCGCGCGCGTTCGCGATCTCCGACCGCCACTTCAGCTCGGTGCAGGCCAATAGCTGGACGAACCGCCTCTACTACATGGCGGGGACGTCGTACGGCGTGACGTCGAACGTCATCCCGAACCAGGACGACGTCCACGGCGCGCAGCTCCCCAACCTGTTCACCCGGCTGACCGACGCCCACGTGACGTGGGCCTTCTACGTGCAGGACCTGCCCACGCTGGCGATCCTCAGCGAGACGTGGGCCGCGCACCAGGACCGCGTCCTCGGCTTCGAGCAGTTCTTCACCGATGCCGCCGCCGGCCGGCTGCCGCAGGTCACGGTCGTCGAGGGCTCCGACATGATGGGCGGCGTCTCGCCCGACGAGGATCCGCCCGCCGACTTCCAGGTCGGCCAGGCGATGGTCGCGCGCATCGTCGGCGCGGTGACCGCGTCGCCGCAGTGGCCGCACGCCGCGCTCTTCCTCAGCTACGACGAGCAGGGCGGCTTCTACGATCACGTCGTGCCGCCGGCGGCCTGCCCGCCCGACGACACGCTGCCGATCATCGGCCCCGGCGGCGTCGACGGCCGCTTCGATCAGCTCGGCCTGCGCGTGCCGCTCGTGGTCGTGTCGCCGTACGCGAAGCGCGGCCACGTCTCGCACCAGGTCACCGACCACACGAGCATCCTCCGCTTCGTCGAGGCGCGCTTCGGGCTGCCGGCGCTCACGCACCGCGACGCCAACGCCGTCCCGCCGTTCGACCTGTTCGACTTCGACCATCCCGACGTCAGCGTGCCCGCGCTGCCGGCGGCGCCGCTCGACGAGGCCGGCCGCGCCGCCTGCGCGCAGAAGTACCCGCGCTGAGCGGGGCGACGATGGGGCCGACTCCGGCTTCCCGGCGCGGCCGGCGACTGGCAGTGTAGACTGACCAGCACGCGCGGCCGCGGGGCCGACGGCCGGACGCTCACGCGATGTCGACGACCCTGTCCTCCCATCCTCTCGGCGAGCGCCTCCGCGGTGAGCGGGCCCTCCTGCGGCAGGAGTTCGCGCGCGCCGTGATGGCTGCCCGCGACCTCGAGGTCGTCGTCCGCCCGTACGTCCTCGCCCTGTTCCAGCTCGCGCTGGGCGCGGCGGAGCTGGCGCGCCTGATCGCGGACCATCGGTACCGGCGGGCACGGCGCGCGCTCGAGCTGCTGCGCGCCGAGCTCAACCGCGGGGCGGTCCCCGACCACGCGGCTGTCGAGGCGAAGCTCGACGGCGAGCTGCGGGGATACTGGGCGATGGTCGACGACAAGGCGGCGCAGCTCGAACGGGCGCGGCGCGTGCTCGCCACCGAGGTCAAGCCGGTGGACGCGGCCGAGCTGCGACGCCTGTACCTGCAGCTCGTGCTCGCCCTCCACCCGGACCTCCACCCGCGGCAGGCGGCGGAGGACGTCGAGCGGTGGCATCGCCTGCAGCGCGCGTACGCCGACGGCGACCTCGAGCTGCTGCGCGCGCTCGCGGCGCACCTCGTCATCGTCGCGGACGACGAGGACTCGCTCGGCGCGCTCGAGCGAGAGGTCGAGGAGCTGCGCCGCCGGCTGCGCGAGCTCGAGGAGTCGACGGCCAGGCTCGAGGCCACGCCGCCCTTCAACCTGCGAGCCCAGCTCGAGGACGCGACCTGGGTCGCGGCGCGGCGCGAGGCCCTCGCCGCGGAGACGGCGGAGCTGGAGCGGAGGGCGGACGTGCTCGAGCAGCAGTGGCGCGAGCTGGTCGAAGGCGTCGGCCGAGGCGAGGGCCTCGCAGGAAGCCATGGCGGAACGGGCGCTGGCAGCAAATTGATCCGGCGACGCTGGCGCTGCTCCAGGCCCAGCTCGGCGGCGACGCGAAGCTCCGGCCGTACGCGCGCGACATCCTGCTGGTCGAGTGCCACGTCGCCGGCACGAGCCACCGCGATCTCGCCGGCGTCGCACCGCGCCTCGCGGAAGGCCAGTTGCTGGCGCTGCGGCGGGACCCCGACAACGCCTACGACCCGCTGGCGATCCGCGTCTTCGAGCTGGGCGGGGCCGAGCTCGGCTTCGTCCCGCGCGCCAAGAACGAAGCGCTCGCGCACCTCATGGATGCCGGCAAGTCGCTCTTCGGCCGCATCGAGGCCGTGACGCTCGAGCGCCGCTGGACACGGATCGAGATGACGCTCTACCTGCGCGACGACTGACGCCGTCGTCGCGCGCCGGGGTCCGCGCCGGGCCGGGCCGGCTACTCCGCCTCGACGACGATGACGGTGGCGTCGGTGACGGGGTCGAGGGCCGCGAGGCTGCTCTCGATGGCGCAGCGCTCGGCGCTGATCTCCTGCGAGCTGCGGAAGCCGAGGCGGCGCAGCACCGGCACCGGCGGGCACCAGCCGCGGACGGCGTGGTGGACGAGGAAGCCAACCTGCGCCCAGAACAGCAGCCCCCAGCCGCCGAGGCGGCCGCGCGCGCGCAGGCTGCGCATGGCGGCGCGGGCGGTCAGCGCGCCGAGCACGCCGAAGGAGAGCATCACCGCGCGGTCGAGGTCCCACTCGCGGTCGAGCTCGGCGAGGCGCATCATCGCGGCCTCGGGCGACAGCGCGGCGACGTCGAGCGCGCCGCGCGTTTGATCGTCGATGCGGCGGTTGGCCTCCGGCGACGAGTGTGCGCGGATGCGATCCTCGGTGGGCGGGGTCCAGGTCTCCAGCGAGCTGGTCATCACGTTCCTCCTGCGTGCGCGCCCGCGCGCCCGCCGGCCGCGCGACCGCGGTCCTCGACGGCGTGAATGAGCGGCAGGCTGAAGCCGGACCATCCGGCGTCCGCCGTCGCCACGCGCGCGTTCGCTCGGGCCATCGCTGCCAGGCGATGCAATGCGCGCGCCGCGGAGCGCTGTTACGCTCCACGATCGTGACGCGCACTCCTGGGCTGTGGGCGATGATCGCCATCGGGATCGAGGTGACCGGCTGCGCGGGCCGCGCCGCCCACGCCACCGCTCCGGCCGGCGGCGCGCTCCGCAACCGGCCGGCGCCGTCGAGCGGCAAGGCCTCGGCGCGCCACGCGCTCGCCCGCGCCCGCCAGTACCTCTAGGGCCGCCACACGTGGGCCGAGGTCGACGACGAGCTCTCGCACGACCCGCTCTTCCGTACCTGGGTGGACGTCGACCCCGCGCGGCGGGAGGCCTACCTGGCCGAGGCCGGCACCCTCGCCGCCACCGCCGATGACCTCGCCGCCGAGCTCGACCGCGCCGGGACAACGGCGCCGGCCGCCGCGCTGCGCACCGACGCCGCGCAACTGCGCGCCGACACCGCGTACCTCCGCACCTTCCGGCCCGAACCCGTCGACGACGATCCGACCGGCGCGGTCGACTCGTCGGTCGACGCGCTCCAGGAGGCCATGCGCGCGGCGGTCACCGCGATCGCGACGCGGGCCACACCGGCGGCGGATGGCGTCTGCGTCGATCGCAGGCTGACGGCCGTGCTCCGGCTCGACGAGTACAAGGAGGAGGTGGCCGCCATCGCCGTGCTCGCCGAGGCGGACGCCGCCGGCGTCGATCCGAACGCGCCGCCGGCAGACCCGGCGGAGCTGGCCCACGCGGCGAGCGTGGCGACCGCCTGGAGGAACTGGGTGTGGGACGAGCTCCTGGACGTGGCCAGGCTCGAGCTCGCGCCGGTGCCGCCGCTGCCGCCGACGTCGCTGGCGCTGCCGGAGATCACGGTCGACCACTGGCACGAGGTGGTCGAGACCTTCGACGCCGCCCGCGCCGCGTGCGGGCACCTCCGCTGACCCGCGCACGCGGGCCGGCGAGCAGCGCCGCCAAGCGCGCACCCGGCGGCGCGGCCGGCGCCTCTGCGCGGGGACGGTCAGGGCGAGACGACGAGGTCGACGGTGACCGGGTCCGACCAGGCGGTGCCGTCGCCGACGCGGTAGACGAGCGTGTCGGTGCCGCTCCAGTCGCCGGCGGGCGCGTAGGTGAGCTTGTCGTCGTCGCTGTCGTTGGGCGTCAGGCTGCCGTGCTCGGGCGGCGCGAGGATGTCGACGATCAGCGAGTCGCCGTCGGGATCCATCATGTCGAGGCGGAACTGGATCGGCTCGTCGGTCCGCGTGTTGACCAGGTTCGCGAACGCGACCGGCGGGTCGTTGACCGCGGTGACGTCGACCTCGACGCGGCCGGTCGCCTGCATCCGGCCGTCGCTGATGATGTAGTCGAACCACGCCTTGCCGTTGAAGTCGGGGGCGGGCTCGAAGACGACGTAGCGGTCGACGACCGTCGCCGTGCCGTGGCCCTGGGCGCCGAGGCCCATGAAGACGACGCGGCCGCCGTCGGGGTCGCTGTCGTTGGCGAGGATCGCGTCGATGCGGACCTTGACCTCGGCGTCCTCGAGCGTGGTGATCACGTCGGGCTGCGGCTCCGGCCGGTGGTCGGTCCAGGTCGGCGGCGCGGCCGGCACCCGGCCGTCGAGGGTGTCGTAGGTGTCGAGCGCCGGCGACGTAGCCACCACGGTGGGCTCGTTCAGCGGCAGCCCGTCGCCGAAGTCGTCCTCGGCGGTCACGCAGGCAGCCATGGCGAGCAGGGCGACGGCAGAGCAGCGAAGCAGCAGCATGTCCGCCGGGTCGGCCGCCTCGCGCGGCTCTCCAGTGGGTAGCGACTCACCCACCCCCCGATTTTCGGCCGGGAGCGCGCACCGCCTGCGCGGGCGAGCGCCGCCTAACCGGCTGCGACCCCCGCGCGAACCCGCCGAGGACCTACCACCACGGCGGACCTTCGCCTACTGTCCGCGCCATGGGGCACAAGTGGCACTTCTTCCGGGCCGGTGGCGTGGATCAGGTGAGCATCCGTTCGGGCGCGGACATCCTCGCGCTCCCCGAGCTGGATCAGAAGCTGTGGGTCGCGCTGGCGATGCCCACCCGCGACGTCGACATCGATCCGGCCACCCTCGACATCCTCGATCCCGATCAGGACCACCGCATCCGCGCCGCCGACATCGTCGAGACGGTCAAGTGGATCGGCGCGACCTGGAAGGACGCCGACGACCTCCTCGAGGGCGGCGACTCGGTCGCGCTCGACGCGATCAAGGACCCGAAGATCCTCGCGGCCGCGCGCCGCATCCTCGCCGACCTCGGCAAGCGCGACGCGACCGCGATCTCGGTCCGCCAGGTCGACGACGTGGTCAAGGCGTTCGCCGACACGGTGCTGAACGGCGACGGCGTGATCATCCCGGCCAGCGCCGGCGACGACGCCGATCTGAAGAAGGCGATCGAGGAGGCGATCGACACCGTCGGCTCGGTCGCCGATCGCAGCGGCAAGCCGGGCCTCGATCAGGCCAAGCTCGACGCCTTCTTCGCCGACGTCGACAAGCTCGCCGCGTGGGCGCGCGCGGGCACGCAGCCGCTCGGCGCCGACACCGGCGCCGCCGCCGACGCGCTCGCCGCGGTGAAGGCGAAGATCGACGACTACTTCGCGCGCTGCCAGCTCGCCACCTACGACGCGCGCGCCGCCGCCGGCGTCAACGGCCAGGACGCCGACTTCATCGCGCTCGGCGGCAAGACGCTGAGCGCGGGCTCCGAGGAGCTGGCCCGGCTGCCGCTCGCCCGCATCGAGGCCGGCCGGGCGCTGCCGCTGCGCGGCCCGGTGAACCCGGCGTGGGCCGCGCAGCTCGCCGCGTTCGCCGACAAGGTGGTGAAGCCGATCGTCGGCGCGCGCGACACCCTGACCGTCGACGACTTCGCGAAGATCGTCGACAAGCTCGGGCCGGTGCTGGCGTGGCGCGCGGCCAAGCCGACCTCGCCGGCGGCGAAGCTCGACGACGCGCGGATCGCCGCGCTCGCCGATGGGCCGTACCGCGCGCGGCTCGCCGAGCTGGTGGCCGCCGACAAGGCGCTCGAGGGCGAGTACGCGACGATCTCGTCGGTCGACAAGATGGTGCGCCTGCAGCGCGACTTCGGCCGCATCCTGCGCAACTTCGTCAACTTCTCCGACTTCTACTCGAAGCGCGACGGCGCGTTCCAGGCCGGCACGCTCTACCTCGACGGCCGCGCGTTCCACCTGACGGTGCCGGTCAGCGATCCCGGCAAGCACGGCGCGCTCGCCGGCATGTCGGCGGCGTACCTCGCCTACTGCGATCTCAAGCGGGCGGGCGGCGCGCGCACCGTCGCCGTCGCGCTGACGAACGGCGACGCCGACAACGTCTTCGTCGGCCGCAACGGCATCTTCTACGACCGCAACCGCGATCACTGGGACGCGACGGTCACCAAGATCGTCTCGAACCCGATCAGCATCCGCGAGGCGTTCTGGGCGCCGTACAAGAAGCTCGTCCGCATGGTCGAGGAGCAGGTCGGCAAGCGGGCGGCGGCCGCCGAGGCGGAGTCGAACGCGAAGATCCAGGACGCGGCCGCCGCGGTCGCGACCGCCGACAAGCCGCGCGACGCGACGGCGGCGGGCGCCAAGAAGCCGGGCCTCGACCTCAGCATCATCGCGCTGCTGTCGGTCGCCATCGGCGCGGTGACCGGCGCGGTCACGGCGCTCGTCCTCGGGCTGGTCAAGCTCGGCATCTGGATGCCGCTCGGCGTGCTCGGGCTGCTGCTGATCATCTCGGGACCGTCGATGCTGCTGGCCTGGCTCAAGCTGCGCCAGCGCAACCTCGGGCCGATCCTCGACGCCAACGGCTGGGCGGTGAACACCCGCGCGCGGGTGAACGTGTCGCTCGGCGCGGCGATGACCGACCTCGCGGTGCTGCCGCCGGGTTCGACGCGGACGATCGACGATCCGTTCGCCGACAAGCGCCGGCCGTGGCGGCTCTACGGCGTGGTGGCGGCCGTGCTGGTGCTCGGCCTCTGCTGGTTCTACGGCAAGCTCGACGGGATCATGCCGGTCGAGGGGATGAGGAGCACGCACGTCCTCGGCTGCTCCTCCCCGGCCCTGCAGAAGGAGTTCGGCAGCAGGGCGAAGTGCAAGGCGTGCTCGGGCTACTCCGACAAGGCGAGCTGCGACGCCCCTCACACGAGGCCGACGCCGGCGGCGGGGACCGCCGCGACGGGGACGACCGCCGCGCCGGGGACGACCGCCGCGCCCGCGCACGCCGAAAGCCCGCCGCACTGACCGCGGACCGGTACCGCCTCGATCTGCGAGGGCGCGGCGAGGCGCGCGCGGTGCGTGACGAACGCGACGCCGCTCAGCGGATCGCTGGCGGCGCGCGGTAGAGTCGGGCGGCGTGCCGACGATCCGCAACTACGGGCGCAACGTCGTGTTCCGCCCGGCGCGGGTCGCGCGGCCGCGGTCGGTCGAGGAGCTGCAGGAGGTCGTGCGCGCGGCGCGCAAGGTCCGGGCGGTCGGCGCGGCGCACTCGTGGTCGCCGGCGATCGTCACCGACGACACGCTGGTGTCGCTCGAGCGCATGCGGCGGCCCATCGCCCTCGATCGCGAGCGCAGGCAGGTCACCGTCGAGGGCGGCATGCGGCTGCGCGAGCTGAACGCGCACCTCGATCGCCACGGCCTCGCGCTCGCCAGCCTCGGCTCGATCGACACCCAGTCGGTCGCCGGCGTGATCGCGACCGGCACCCACGGCAGCGGGCGCGCGTGGCCGTGCCTGAGCGCGCAGGTCGCCCGCCTCGAGCTCGTCGACGCGCGCGGCGAGCGCGTCACCCTCGCGCGCGGTGACGCCGACTTCGACGGCGCGGTCGTCGGGCTCGGCGCGCTCGGCGTCGTCCACGCGGTCACCTTCGACGTCGTCCCCGCCTTCCGCCTGCACGACGTCACCGGGCTCTTGCGCTTCGACGAGGCGATCGAGCAGGTGGCGGACCACGTCGGCGCGCACGATCACTTCAAGCTGTGGTGGCTGCCGCCCGGCGATCACGTCGTCGCCTTCCGCTACCGCCGCACCGACGAGCCGGCCAACGACAGCCCGGCGCGGCGCTGGTTCAAGGACCGCCTGCTGTCGGTGGCCGCGTACCGCACGCTGCTCGTCGTCGGGCGGATGAGCGGCCGCCGCTGGATCCCCGGCATCAACCGGTTCCTGACCCGCGAGGTCGGCCGGCCGCTCGACCGGATCGTGCCGAGCCACGTCGGCTACCTGACGCCGGTGCCGCCGGTCCACCGCGAGTCGGAGTGGGCGTTCGACGCCCGCGACGCGGCGGCGCTGCTGCGCGAGTACCGCGCGCTGCTGCCGGCGGACGGCCACACGTACAACTTCATCCAGGAGATCCGCTTCTCGCGTGCCGACGAGCTGTGGCTGTCGCCGGGCTACCGGCGCGACTCGATCTGGCTCGGCCTCTACAACATCGATCCTGGCCACTGGGACGCGCAGCTCGCCCGCTTCGAGGCGTTCGGGCGCGCGCACGGCGGCCGCCCGCACTGGGGCAAGGAGGCCGCGTTCGACCGCGCCTACCTGCGCACGCAGTACGCGCGCCTCGACGACTTCGCCGCCCTCGCGCGCCGCCACGACCCCGACGGCAAGTTCCGCAACGCGTGGCTCACCCCCCTCCTGGGGACAGGATCCTGGGTCGCAACATCCCGGGACCGTTCATGAATTCGAGGGCACCGCGAAAAAATTCACGCCGTCGACGGTCGAAGTTTTTTCGCGGTGGCGCCGAAGAACGAAGTGATCGCGAGAGGTTGGAGGGTAGGATCCTGTCCCCGTGCTGGAGCTGCTGGATGCTTTCGAGGGCGGCGGGCGCAAGGCGCTGGTGGCGGAGGTCGAGCGCCACGCGCGCGCCGCGGTCGACGCCCGCGGCAAGGGACACGTCGGCGAGGTCGCTCGGGTGGAGGCCGCGGTCGCCGCCGATCCGGCGCGGGCGATCACGTTCGACGCCGACGGCTTCGCGACCGTGACGGTGCCGGGCGCGCGCCACGGCGGCGGGCGCTTCGAGGCGGCGACGATCGGGACGTTGAGGGCGCGCGCGGCCGACCTGCGGGCGCGGGCCGGCGGCGAGCGTCCGGCCGCCGGACGACGCCTCTGGATCCTCGACGGGATGTCGCCGGCGACCGACATCGGCGCCCTGCAGGCGAGCGCGGCGCCTGGCTCGCTGTTCCAGGCGGCGTCGCAGTTCAACTGCCTGGAGTCGCCGGGCGCGTACGTCGTGCCGGTCGCCCACTACCTCCACGATCCGACCCAGGGCCCGCGCGCCGCGATCTCGGCCTTCCCCGGCACGATGGTGCGGCACTACGCGGCGCCGGCCGCCGACGGCACCCGCTTCGTCCAGCGCACCGACGCGCGGCAGCTCGACCTGCTCGCCGGCGTCTGCGACGCGACCGTCGCGAAGGTGAAGAACGGCTACCTGCGCGCGCCCGACGTGCGCGATCCGGCCGCGTTCGCGCGCGCGCTCGAGGACCGCTTCGACGCGATCGCCGTCGGCGTCCACGACCGCGTCGACGTCGTCCTCGGCGCCGACTGGGGCGGCCGCGTCGACGGCCGGCGCACGATCGCGCAGGTCTACACCTCGACGATGGCGGGCGGCGGCTACGGCGGCCTCGGCGACGGCGACGCCGGCGACACCATCCTCCGCCAGCTCCAGCGCGGCGCGTACCTCGGCACGCTGCTGGCGGCCGCCGCGCTCGGCTGCCGCCGCGTCTGCCTCACGCTCATCGGCGGCGGCGTGTTCGCCAACCCGATGCGCACGATCTGGGACGCGATCCTGTGGGCGAGCGACCGGATCGAGCCGTTTCTCCACCGCGACCTGTCGATCGTCGTCAACGGCCGCAACCTCCGCCACGAGCTGCCGGCGGGCGAGCTGGCGGCCGCGGCGTTCGAGCGCGGCGGCGCCCTCCTCCGCTTCGACCGCGCCGGCGCGGCGTTCGTCGACGCCTGAGCCCCGAGCGCAGCTCGGGCC
>DASZXE010001045.1:0-3728 GCA_035546475.1 Kofleriaceae bacterium | reverse complement strand
GTGCGAGGGGCCGCCGCCGCGGGTCAAGCCGTGGCGCCACGCGCCCGATCCGCGGGCGCTCGCCGAGGCGGCGCCGCGCTCGCCGGTGCTCGTCCGCGAGGGGGACGACGTCGCCGTCCGCGCCCGCCGCGCGCACACCTTGCGCATCCACGTCGACGCCGAGCCGCGCGGGCTCAACCCGCTCCTCAACCCGTCGATCTGGACCCGCCGGATCATGATGGGCACCGTCTTCGAGACGCTCATCCACTACGCGCCGCCCGAGGGAGGCGCCGGCAACGGGCCGGGCCGCTACCTGCCCGGGCTCGCGCGCGCGTGGCGCCTCCAGCTCCAGAACACCGAGATCATCCTCGACCTCGACCCGGCGGCGCGCTGGCAGGACGGCAAGCCGGTGACGTCCGTCGACGTCCAGTACAGCCTCGACATCGCGCGCGACCCCGACCGCAAGCTCGACCACCTGCGGCCGGGCCTCGAGTCGATCGACGCCGTCGAGCTGGTGACGTCGAAGAGCGTGCGCATCCGCCTGCACCAGCCGGACGGCTGGGTGCTGCGCGCGCTCGCCGAGGTGCCGATCGTGCCGCGCGCGGTCTACGACCCCGACCTCGGCGGCGGCGGGCGGCTGGTCGGCTCGGGCCCGTACAAGGTCGCCAGCACCGCCGACGACGTCATCCACCTCGTGCGCGTCGACGACTATCCGGGGCCGCGGCCGGCCATCCCCGACCTCGAGTTCGTCTACCAGCCCGACGCCGCGGCGGCGCTGATGGCGGCCAAGCGCGGCGAGATCGACATCGTGCCGGCGCTGGTGCCCGAGCACTGGCCGGAGCAGCCGTCGGCGCCCGGGCTGGCCGCCAACTTCGTCGCGCTCGAGCTGCGGCCGCCGCGCTTCCGTTACATGCTGTTCCAGGCGGCGACCCCGCCGACCGACGACGTCCGGGTGCGGCGCGGGCTGGCGCTCCTGATCGATCGCAAGCGGCTCGCGCAGGAGGTCGACGACGGCCTCACCCGTCCGATCGCCGGACCGATCTGGCCCGGCGGCCCCGGCGACGGCCCCGCGCCGGCCGCGCCGGAGATCGATCCCGACGGGGCCGGCCGGCTGTTCGACGAGGCCGGCTGGATCGACAGCGACGGCGACGGCATCCGCGAGAAGGGCGCGACCAAGCTGTCGCTCGAGGTGCTGGTCGTCGACCACGACGCCGGCAAGCCGCACCCGGAGCAGGTCCGCATCCTCGACGATCTCAAGCGGGCCGGCATCGGCCTCGACATCCGCGCCGGCACCGAGGCGGTGCTGCGCAACCGGATCCGCGAGGGCCACTACAACCTGGCGTTCCTCGAGTGGAGCGGCGCGGTCGACACCGACCTCACGCCGCTGGTCGGCACCGGCGGCGCCCAGAACTTCGGCGGCTTCAGCTCGAAGCCGGTCGACCACGCGCTGGCGGCGCTGCGGCAGGTGTGGGAGCCGGCGTCGCGCGGGCCGCTGGTCGGCGAGCTGGCGGCCGCGCTCGCCGAGGACATGCCGCTGTCGGGCATCGTCGCCCTGGCGCCGCAGGGGCTGGTCCACCGGCGCGTGAAGGGCCTGGTGCCGTGGGACGGCTGGTTCGATCTGACCGCGCTGTCGCTCGAGGCGGACCCGGCCGCGCCCTGAGCTACGACTCGTCCAGATCTTCACACCGCGCGCGAGCCTCAGGCCGGGCACGGCGCGGCCCGGCGGCGAGTGCCGCCGAAAGCAGGGCGGGGACCGCGCGGGCTGTGCCCGCGGGGCGGGGCGGCACGCCCCGTGGGATCGACCGCGCGGCCAAGGGGCCGCGTCTTGGTTGCGGCCCCGGCGGCCGCGCTGAACGGTGCGGGCGACGCCGCTCGGGGTAGCATCGGCGCGATGCTGCCGCGCAGGTCGATCGCGCTCGCGGCTGCCGCGCTGGCGGTGGCGGCGGGCTGCTTCGAGCGGGGGAAGCGGCGGCCGGCGCACGACGACGCGGCGAGCGCGCGCGCCGGCGATGCGGGCGCGGGCGCGGGCGTGGGCGTCGGCGCGGGGGCCGCGCTCGATCGGGGCTGGCTCGCCGCCGATCCGTCCGGTGCACCGGACGACGCCGCCATCGTCCGGGTCGCGCTCGAGACCGAGCCGGCCACGCTCGATCCGTTCGCCAGCATCGACGCGGTCAGCGCGCGCGTGCTGGGCGACGTCACCACCGGGCTCCTCTGCACGGTCGACGGCGAGCCGCGCGCGTGCCTGTCGGCGACCGCCGGCGACGACTCGCGGCGCTGGCGGCTCGCGCTGCGGCCCGGGCTGCGCTTCCACGACGGCCGGCCGGTCACCGCCACCGACGCGCGCGCCAGCCTGCTCGCCGCCGCCGGCAAGGCGGGGAAGGACGGCCATCCGGCCGGGCCGCTGGCGGCCTCGCTCGACGACCTGCGCGCGGTCACCGTCGACGGCGACGCGGTCGTGCTCGACTTCGATCACGATCGCTGCTGGCGATCGCGCGCGCTCGACGTCGCGCTGGTGCCGCTGGTTCCCGCGGACGAGCTGACGTCGCCGGCCCTGGCGAGCGCACCGGTCGGCGCGGGGCCCTACCGGATCGCCGGCTGGCGGCGCGGCGAGGCGATCGAGCTCGCGCGCGCCGACGGGGCGACCCCGCGGGCGCCGGCCGCCGGCATCCGCTTCCGGGTCACCGCCGATCGCGCGGAGGCCTTGCGGCTGCTCGCCGCCGGCCAGCTCGACGTCGTCTACCAGGTGCCGATCGCCGAGGCGGTCGCCTTCACGCACGAGCATCCGTCGGTGGCGCGCTTCCGCTACGAGCAGCCGGCGTTCCTGGCCGCGGTCTACAACGCGCGGCGGCCCGCGCTGGCGGAGCCGGCGCACCGGCGCGCGCTGACCGCGCTCCTCGATCGAACGGGCGTGGCGGCGGCGATCCTCGGCGGCGCGCGCACGACCACCGGGCCGGGGATGCCCGGCGACGCCGGCTACGACGCGACGGTCGCGCCGATCCCGTTCTCGGCCGAGCTCGCGCGCCGGCTGCTCGGCGACGCCCGGCCGTCGGCCGAGCTGCTGGTGCCGACCGAGTCGCCGTCGGCGGCGCGGATCGCCGACATCTGGGCCAGCGACGCGCGCGGCGTGGCGACCCTGCGCGTGGTCAGCCTGCCGTACGCGCAGGTGCTGGCGCGGCTGGCGGCCGGCGACTTCGACGTCGCGATCACGTCGATGTCCGGTGGACCGGACGTCGACCTGTGGTCGCGGTTCGCCTCCGACGCGCCGCCGGATCAGGCGTGGTCGGGGCTGCACGACGCCGCGCTCGACCGGCTGCTGGCGGCGGCGCGGGGCGCGTGCAGCGACGGCGAGCGCGCGGCGGCGGCGCGGGCGCTCCACCGGCGGCTCGACGAGCTGCAGCCGATGGCGTTCATCGCCGTCGACACCCGCGCCGGGCTGGCGTCGCCGCGCGTCGGCGGGCTGGTCGGCCACCGCGGGCCGCCGCCGATCCGCGGCCTGTGGATGACCGCCCGCGCGGGGACCTGACCGCGTGCCGGGCTCGCACCCGCTGCGCACGGTCGCGACGATCGCGCTGCGGGTCGCGCTCGCCTGGTTCCTGACCTACGTGCTGGCGGTGGCGCTCGCCGAGCTGACGCCGGAGCCGGTGGCGCTGCGCGCGGCGCGGACGGCCGGCTCGCTGCCGGCGCCGGATGCCCGCGACCCGGGCGTGCGGCGCGCGATCGTCGCCCGCACGGCGCGCGAGCTCGGGCTC
>DASZXE010001044.1:0-7543 GCA_035546475.1 Kofleriaceae bacterium | reverse complement strand
GCGGGGCGGTTGAGGCTTGCGATCGGCGGGCGGGGCGGCGTACGGTGCGCGCCCACACCGAAACGTCAACGTCCATAAGGCCGCGAGGCCACGATACGATCTGGGGGTTCAGGATGCCCGAGCACACGATCCCCGATTCTCTCGTCGATGCGATCAAGCAGGGCCGCGCGGTCCTCGTGGTCGGCGCAGGAATCGGAGTCCCGTCCTGGAAGCAAGTCCTCGAGCGCATGACCAAGGAGCTCGAGGCGAAGAACCACGGTGGCGATGACGCCACCACCAAGGACCTCGCCAAGCTGCTGCACAAGGGCAGCCTCGTCCGCGCGATCGGCTACCTCGCCCGCGCCCTCGGCGAGGAGGCGTGCGACCGGATCGTCCAGGAGCTGTGGGCCACGCCCGCCGAGCTGCCGCCGATCGTCAAGGCGATCGCCGAGCTGCCGTTCCGCCACGTGTGGACGACCTTCCCCGGCGACATGCTCGAGCAGGCGATGGAGCTGCACCGGCCCGAGGGCTGGCCCGAGACCCGCGTCTGCACCTACCAGGACCTCGGCGGCCTGTCGCGCCGCCGCCGCACCCTGGTGAAGATGCTCGGCAACTTCGACACCTACGTCGTCACGCCCAACTCGGTGCGCCGCGCGCTCGCCCGCGCCGTCGACCTCCGCGACTACGCGCGCGAGCTGTACGTCGAGGGGACGCTCGTCTTCGTCGGCTTCCGCTACGGCGATCCGGATCTGTCGGCGCTGCTCGACCGCGTGTTCGGCATGTTCGAGCCGCCGCGCAGCAACCACTACCTGCTCGGCGCCGGCGTCGGCCCGGTCACCGTCGACGAGCTGATGGCCGAGCACCACATCGAGGTCGTCAACCTCGCCGGCAAGGGCGGCGACGACCAGGCCGAGAAGAGCGTCGTCGACTGGCTCGACGCGCTCCGCATCGCGACCGCCGCCGCCAACGTCAGCCTCGTCCAGAACCGCCCCGACGCCGACGACCTCGAGGGCTGGATGACGCTGTTCGGCGAGGGGGACGGCGAGGCGCGCGACGCGATCGACGCGATCGAGAAGGCCGCCCGCGACGGCGGCGACGGCGAGCGCGTCATCGAGGTCCTGCTCGCGAAGCTCGACCACGAGAGCGAGCCGGCCGGCAAGGTGGCGCTGCTGCGCGACGCCGCCGGCGTCTACGAGCAGATGCTGCACGACACCGCGCATGCGTTCGAGACCGCGTGCGCCGCGCTGCACATCGATCCGTCCGACGACGCCACCGTGGCGCTCGCCGAGCGGCTCGCCACCGCCACCGGCGGCTGGTCGCAGCTCGTCAACGAGGCGTCGGAGATCACGACCGAGGTCACCGAGCCGGTGCTCGCCGCCCGCTGGTGGATCCGGCTCGGCGGCTGGTACGCGACGAAGCTCGACCGGCTCGACTACGCGCTGCCGTCGTACCGGCGCGCGATCGAGCTCGACCGCAAGAACCCGGCCGGCCACGACGGCCTGTCCGACGTGCTGCGCCGCCAGCAGAAGTGGGCCGAGCTGGCCGACGCGCTGCGCGGCCACATCGAGGTCGAGCCGGATCCGAGCCACAAGATCGACCTCTACCTGCAACTCGGCGACCTGCTCGAGAGTCAGCTCTCGCAGACGGCCAAGGCGGTCGACGCCTACGAGGGCGCGGTCGAGGTGGGCGAGGGCCACGGCCTCGACGACGCGCTGGCCGCGCTCGAGCGCCTCTACCGGCGCGACGAGCGGTGGGCGAAGCTGGCCAAGGTGCTCGAGCGGCGCTCCGACGTCCTCGAGGAGGCCGGCGAGGCCGGCCGCGCGACCGCGATCCGCCACGAGCTGGCGACGCTCCGCGCCGAGAAGCTCGGCGACCTCGAGGGCGCGATCGCCAAGCACGAGGCCGCGCTCGAGAAGGACGGCGCCGACCGCGACGCGCTGAAGGCGCTCGTCGACCTCTACGACAAGACCGGCCGCTCCGACGACTACCTGCGCACGCTCGAGCGGCTCGCCAAGGTGGCGCCCGACAACGAGCGGCTGTCGACCCTGCGCAAGGTCGCCGCCGAGCTCGAGGACAAGGACGGCGCCAGCGAGCGCGCCGAGGCCGCCTACCGCGGCATCCTCGAGACCGATCCGGGCGCCGACGACGCCTACCGCGGCCTCGCCCGCGTGCTGCGCGCGCGCGGCGCCTGGTACGACCTCGTCGCGCTGCTCGAGCGGCACGTCGCCGCCGCCAAGAACCCGGTGCAGCGGGTCGAGCTCTGCCTCGACGCGGCCGCGATCCACGAGAAGGAGCTCGACGACCCGCACAAGGCGATCGAGGCGCTGCTCAACGCGCTGTCGATCGACGAGAACAACCGGGCCGCGCTGGCGTCGCTCGGCCGCCTCTACCGGCGCACCGAGCAGTGGGACAAGGCGGTCGCCACGCTCGTCCGCCACGCCAAGCTCGAGGGCAACCGCGGCGCCCACCTGTGGGCCGAGGCCGGCGACCTCGCGCTGACCAAGGACGACGACGCCGACGCGGCGGCCCGCTACCTCGATCAGGCGCTCGCGATCGATCCGGACCACCTGGCCGCGCTGCGCACGCAGGGCGCGCTGCACGAGCAGAAGGGCGCGTGGGCGAGCGCGATCGACGACCTCCTGCGCGCGGAGGCGCTCGCCGGGCAGCGCGGCGAGCGGATCGAGCTGCTGGTGCGCGCCGCCGAGCTCGCCGAGCAGCGGCTCGAGGATCCGGGCCGCGCGCTCGGCCTGCTCGAGCGCGTGCTGCGCCTCGATCCCGACCACGTCGCCGCCGGCCAGAAGGTCGCCGACCGGCTGATCGCGGCCGAGCGCTGGGACGACGCGGTGCCGGTGCTCGAGATGCTGGCCCGCCACGCCGAGGGCGGCGATCGCCTCGACCGCGCGCGCCGCGAGGCGCAGCTCGGCAAGGCGTACGAGCAGCTCCACCGCACCGAGAAGGCGGCGAGGCACTACCGGGTCGCCGTCGAGTCGGATCCGGACAACCTCGACGCCGCGCTCGGCCTGGCGCAGACGCTCTTGACCGAGGCGCAGGCCGCCGAGGGCGGCGCCCAGGCGGCGACGCCGGCCGCCGAGGATCGCTGGCGCGAGATCGACCGCCGCTACCGCGAGGTGCTGGCCCGCCACCGGACCGGCCTCGCCGACGGCCAGGTCGCCGACATCTGGTACCGGCTCGGGCTCACCGCCCGCGCGCTCGGCGACGACAAGAAGGCCGAGAACGCGCTGCGGCGCGCGCTCGAGCGCGACCCCGGCCACGACGCGACCCTGCAGGCGCTCGTCGACCTCGGCGGTCAGCGCGGCGACTGGAAGATGGTCATCGAGGCCAAGCGGGCGATGGTCGACGGCGCGCCCGAGGCGCTGCAGCTCAAGCTGCTCGACGAGATCGGCGACCTCCTGCGCGCGAAGCTGAAGGACCCCGGCACCGCGGTCGGCGCGTACCTCGAGGCGCTCAAGCTCGCCCCCGGCAACCGCGCGCTGCTCCACAAGCTGCTCGATGCCTACAGCGAGCAGAAGCAGTGGCGCCGCGCGGTCGACATCCTCGGCGAGCTCGCCCAGCAGGACACGTCGCCGGCCCGCCGCAGCAAGTACCACTACGCGGCGGCGGTGATCGCGCGCGACGAGCTGCACGACGTCGAGCTCGCGGTCGAGCGGTTCTCGGCCGCGCTCGACGACGCGCCGGAGACGCCCAAGGCGTTCGAGGCGGTCGACAAGCTGCTCACCGACCACCACGACTGGAAGAACCTCGCCCGCCAGGTCCGCAAGCAGCTCAAGCGGATGGGCGACGAGGCGGAGCCGGCGAAGGTGCTCGAGCTGTGGACGCGGCTCGGCGACCTCTACACCGATCACCTCGGCAACCCCGAGCTCGCGATCGAGGCATACGAGATCGCGGCGCAGATCGATCCCGAGGACCGCGCGCGCCACGAGCAGCTCGCCGACCTCTACATCGAGGCGGGCGAGGCGCGCCGCGCCGACGCGATCCGCGAGCTGCAGACCCTGCTCGGCTTCGCGCCCGACCGCGTCGAGATCTACAAGACGCTGTCGAACCTCTACCAGGAGGAGCACGAGCTCGACAAGGCGTGGTGCCTGGCGCAGGCGCTGGTCTTCCTCGGCGCCGCGAGCGACGCCGAGCGCGCGCTCTACGTGAAGTACCGGCCGGCGCAGTTCATCCCGGCGACCCGGCGGCTCACCGAGGAGCTGTGGCAGAAGTCGATCATCCACCCGCAGGAGGACCGGCTGGTCGGCGCGATCTTCGCGTCGACGCTCGGGCCGATCGCGGCGACCACCGGCCAGGGGCTGGCCGCGTTCGGCCTCGATCCGAAGAACCGGACCGACCTCGAGCACGACAACCGGCTGGTGCCGCGGGTCGTGAAGTACGCGTCGAGCGTGCTCGGCCTCGATCCGGCGCCGCAGGTCTGGCTCGATCAGGGCGAGGGGCTGCGGATCGCCAACACGATCGAGAAGGGCAAGCTCGCGCCGTCGTTGCTGGTCGGCGCGACCCACCAGGGCAAGCAGGACGAGCGCGAGCTGGCCTTCGAGGTCGGCAAGCGGCTGGCGTACCTGCGGCCGGAGCGGTTCGTGACGTACGCGGTGCAGGGGCTGCCCAAGCTGGAGAGCGCCTTCCACGCCGCGCTGCTGGCGGCGGGCGCCGAGGCCGAGGCGCCGTCCGACGAGGCGCGCCGGCTGGCGAGCTCGATGAAGCAGAGCGTGCCGGCGGCGGTGCTCGAGCAGGTCGCCGGCCTGGCGGCCAAGCTGGGCGGCCGCGTCACCAACGGCGCGATGATCGCGTGGCGCGGCGCCACCGACCTGACCGCCAACCGCGCGGGCCTCATCCTCGCCAACGACCTGGCGTCGGCGGCCAAGGCGATCGCGACCGAGACGACCACGATGTCGACGGCGCCGGTCAAGGATCGCCTGCGCGATCTGCTCGCCTACGCGGTGTCGGAGGGCTACTTCCAGGTGCGGCGCCACCTCGGCCTCACCGTCCGCTCGGAGGCCGCGGCGTGAGCCGTCGCGGGGGGGCCCTGTTCGCGGCGGCGATCGGAGCGTTGCACGGCTGCGGCAACGGCAACGGCGGCGCGGACGCGGCGCCGCCGGCGGTCTGCGGCGACATGGTCGTCGAGCCGCCGGAGCAGTGCGACGACGGCAACGCCGACCAGACCGACGCGTGCCGGTTCTGCCGGTCGTTCCAGCCGCACCGCACGCTCATCAAGTGGACGTTCAACGCGGATCCGATGGACGGCTTCGCCGGCGACGGCTGCAGCGACGTCGCGGCGACGCAGGTCAAGGTCGACCTGACCGGCGCCTCGACGGTGTCGAAGACGACCACCTGCGAGCAGTTCCAGGCGACGTTCGACGGGCTGCCGGCCGGCGACTACACGGCCGCGGTGACGCCGCTCGACGTCAACGGGACGTCGCTCGTGCGCGCGCCGGGGACGACGGTCTTCTCCACCGACGGCTCGCCGAACATGTCCGAGCAGCACGAGGTGGCGATCACGCCGAACCTGTGGTCGCGGGCGTACACCGGCAGCTTCCTCTTCATCTTCAAGTGGGCGATGAAGACCTGCACGACCGCGCAGCCGCCGGTGGCGCGCCAGCGGGTGAAGCTGACGATCAACAGCGTGCCGGTCACGACGGTGACGATGTGGAACGGCATGCAGGGCTACCCGCTCGACGGCAGCGTCGCGGCGCCGTGCGTGCTGTCGAACATCACGCTGGCCGAGCGCGCGAACGCGCTGCCGTTCGGGCCGGCGCAGCTCACCGTGCAGGGGACCGACGCGCAGGGCAACACCCGCTTCGAGGGCACGTTCGACACGTTCGTCGGCGCGGGCACCGCCAACCCGGTCCTGACGTTCGACGTGCCGGTCGCGGTCGATGCCGGCGTGGACGCGCCGGTCGACGCGCCGATCGACGCGCCGCCGATGTGAGCCTCGAGTCGTCGGTCAGCCGGGGCCGACGCAGACGAGCTGGCCGGGGATGAGCACGCCGTCGGCGTTGACCTGGCCGATGACCTGGAAGGCGACGTCGATGCCGGCGCTCGGCTCGTCGGGGCGGTCGCCGGGCGCGGCGATCTTCTGCTCGATCGCCCACGTGCACGCCCACTGCGGCTGGGTCTTGGTGTTGGGCGCGCAGGTGAAGGTCTCGTCGATCGGCGCGTCGGCCGCCATCGCGAGCCGCTGCACGCGCATCGTGTCCTCGATGGTCGACGCGCCCTCGGCCTCGCAGTTGGGCAGCCCGGCGACCGCGGTCGCCGCCATCAGCGCCTTCACCGCCTCCTGATCGAACGGCACGCCGTGGCCGTGCGGGCTCGTCCCCTTGCCGGTGCTCTTGCCGCCGCAGGCGGCGAGCGCGAGGGCGAGCGCGGGGACGGCGAGGCGACCGACGCGACCGACGCGACCGACGCGACCGAGGCTACGGCGGAGGTGCTTCATCGCGACCACCATACCGTCACTCGGTCCAAAGTCCGGTACTCTCGGCTCGACGTGGGCCGCCGATCGCTGCTCCTGGGTGCCGCCGCCGTGGCCGCCGCGCTGGCAGGTTGCCCGCCGCGCCGGGCGCACCGTCCGGCCGAGCAGCTCACCGCGTCGGGCGAGGTGCCGTTCCCGACCGACTTCACGCCGGGCGCGCCGCTGCCGCCGCCGGATCCGCCGGATCCGCACGCGCCCGGGCTCGCGTACCTCGAGCTGATGGCGCCGCGCATCCAGGCGGGCTGGGGTCAGTTCCTCGAGGACTGCCGGCTGCGGCTGCCGCCCGGGCATCCGCTCAACAGCCCGACGCTGGCGGCGAAGATCGGGCTCGTCCTCGACGGGCAGGGCCAGCTCGTCGACGTCTCGATGGACGCGCCGAGCGGCAACCAGGACTTCGACGAGGCGGCGCTCGCCGTGATCGGCGACGCCGGGCCGTTCCCGGCGCCCGACCGCAGCGCGCTGTCCGACGACGGCAAGGTCTACGTGCAGTGGCTGCTGGCGCGCGACCGCCGGCAGGCGGGGCTGGCGACGGCGAAGCTCGAGCGGGTCGAGTGGCCGCTCGACCGCGCGGTGCCGCAGTTCCTCGCGCAGGGCGACGTCACCGAGGCGGCGCGGCGGGTCGCGGCCGCGGCGGCGTCGGCGGTCGAGGCCGATCGGCCGCAGCTCGTCGAGCTGGCGGCGCAGGTGATGGGCGGCGCGGTGCGCGAGGGGCTGGCGTCGGCGGACGTCGGCGTGCAGCGGCTCGCGATCGACGCGGCGGCGGCCGGCAAGGTCGAGGCGGCGGCGCCCGCGCTGCGATCGATCGCGACCGGCGCGCTCGATGTCGGCCAGCGCGGCGCGGCGATCGCGGCGCTGGCGGCGATCCGCGACCACGACGCGGTGGCGAGCCTGACCACGGTGCTCGAGACCGATCAGGGGGCGAACGTCGAGCTGACCGGCGGCGCCGCGCGGGCGCTGGTGGCGCTCGGCGCCGCCGACGTCGTCGAGCACCAGGTGGCGGCGTGGCTGGCGGCGGGCAAGGCGGGGCACGACGGGGCGGCGCGGACGGCGACCTGGGCCGCGCTGGTGACCGGCGCGGCGGTC
>DASZXE010001043.1:0-6885 GCA_035546475.1 Kofleriaceae bacterium | reverse complement strand
TCGGGGCGTCGACGGTCGGCGCGTCGATGGGGGTCGTGGTGTTGTCATCACCGCAGGCGGCGACGACGACGAACGCAAGGCAGGCGAAGCGCTTCATGGGGCATCCTCCGGATGGACGATCGCAACGTGGTCCGGCCGCTGAACGGCCGGTGGCTTGCGAGAATACGTCAGGTCGTCCTCGCACGCGCGCGACCCGCGGCACATTTTCGTCGCGTCAACGCACCAGCCGGCACGGGTTCCCGCACCTCTCGCGCTCCATTACGCAACTACAGCGCCTCCAGGCCGACAACGGCGGCATCATGACCAGCGACGCGACCTCTCGTGCAGCCCCCAGGGTCCTCGGCAGGAAGCCGAACATACGTGATACTCTTGCTCCCGTGGACAAGTCACTCGTGACTCGGACGACGTCTCGGGTCGGTGGCGGCGCCATGGCTTCGTCGGCTGGTCTCCTGCTGGCGACAGTGGTCGGCTCAGCCGCGTGCAAGTTTCCCTATCCAGCGGACGTTACTGCTGACGACGCGACCTCGGATGCCACTCCCGCCGTCGACGCGAGGCATCGCACTGGCGCACTCATTGGCGACCATCAAGCGGCTGACTTCGTTCTGGGTGCTGTGGACTTCATGTCGAATGGCAACGCCACAGTGGACGCGCGTTACCTTGCGGCAGCGATCTCGTTTAGCGGGAGTGGCGATCGCCTGTGGGCGGCCGACACAAGCGTGGCTCGAGTTGCGCTCTACGAGCCGTTCCCGACGACGAACGATCCCTCGGCGGCCTTCGCGCTCGGACGCGCGACGCTGAACGAGACGGGCGACGCTTCGTCGGTGACCGCGGCGAACTTCGGGAGTCTGTCTGCGGTCCAGGAGGTAGCGGGCAGGCTCTTGGTCGTGGACCGTGCCAGACACCGGGTTCTACTGTGGAGTACGATTCCAACCGAGGGTTCGACTCCAGCCGACCTCGTGCTCGGTCAGAGTACGTTTGATGCGTCGGCGCCGGGCGCGGGGCCCGCACAGCTCAACTCTCCGTTCGGCGTGTGGAGCGATGGTCAACGTGTCGTGGTTGCCGACACGGGGAACAACCGTGTGTTGATCTGGCGGACCTTTCCTACTCGGAACGGCCAGCCAGCGGACGGCGTGCTGGGCCAAAGCGCGCTCGACCAAGCTACGGAGCCGACGTCCCCGGAGGCGACCACCCTGCTGCACCCGACGAGCATTGCAAGCGATGGCGACCGGCTGGTGGTCGCGGACACCGGATTCCACCGCATCCTGATCTGGAAGCGTTTTCCGTCCTCCAGCGCAGAACCGGCGGATGTGGCCGTCGCAGCGCCAAATCTGAACTCGGAGGGGCGTCTGTCTTTCCCCGCGGATCCGCATGACTTCGGCATGCAGGTCGGCGGCGTTGCCTTGTTCGACGGGGCGCTGTTCGTCGCCGACACCTACAACGATCGCGTGCTCGTGTACGACCCTGCGCCTGAAGCTTCGATCGAGGATGTCACCGCTGGAGCTCGAGTTCTCGGTCAGACGGCACCCGCGATCGTCGTCGTGGATCAGCCCGCCACGGCGCGGACGCTCAATGGTCCTTCGGGTCTGGGCGTCGTGAACGGATACCTGCTCGTCGGCGACGGACAGAATGGCCGTACGCTCGGCTATCGGTTGAACTTGGAATGAGCCCTCGGTGGCTGGAAATTCGCGTTGTGGGCTCAGGTCAGACCCGCGCGTGCCTCGGGCTGATCGGCCCTCGTCGCGCGCGCGCCTGGCTCCGTACGTCGGTGCACACGAGCCACCAGCGATCTCGTCGAGGAGCACCCACCGCCACATGAAACGGAACCGCTCGCCGTGCGATCGGCGACGGCCAATGGCTCGTCTGTGCAGATCTCTCGAAGGTGAGGCGCATGCTCCGGCGGGCGAGCCCCGGTTGCCGTCGCTGTCGGCTACCTGTTCGCCTCGGACGGGGACACCGCGCGCGGCTCGCGGCTTCGCCTCGAGCTGCCGCGCACACCCGGGGTCACTGGCAGGGGAACGCGCCGCCGCCGGTCGGCGCAGCCTTGACGTGAGGGCAATGAACGACCGGGTTCGTGGACGCCACGGTCGCGTGGTACAGGCGGCAGGCGAGGCTGTTGCCGGTCATGACCTGCGTGTTGTAGCGGACCGAGGTGTCGAAGGTGGCGCAGGTGGTCATGCAGTCGTTCAGGTCCGTGTAGGCCTGGTTGGCGCCGGTGCAGGCGCCCATGACGATCTGGCAGAAGCCCTCGCAGTTCATGCCGCAGGCGCCGTCGCCGCCGGGGCCGGCGTGCGGGCAGTGCAGCGCCGGGTTCGACTGGGCCGGCGTGCCGCCGTGGTAGATGCGGCAGCCGAGCGTGTTGCCCTGGGTGTCGGTCAGCGAGCCGGTCGGGATGAAGGCGCAGCTCGCGATGCACGAGGCGCGGTCGATGTACTGGCGGTTGGCGGCGCCGTCGAGGCAGTTGGCCGAGAGCTCGTCGCAGTAGGTGCTGCAGTCGAGCGCGACCGACGGCGCGTCGACGCCAGCGTCGATCGACGAGTTGCTGCTGCCGTCGTCGCCGCACGCGGCGAGGGCGAGGCTGGTGCAAGCGGCGAGGCAAATCGAAAGCGAGCGCATGAAGACCCCCTTGATGGTGCGCCGATCCTACACCTCGGTGGCGAGCGAGACACGTTTGCGGCCGTCGTCACCACGCGAGGGCAGACCGGTTCGCTCGCGTACGCGCGAGGAGGCCGGTCGGATCGACGCGCGCGCGGCGCGACGCCTGCGACGTCACCCGGCGGCGACGAGGCACACGCGCACGTCGTGGCGGGGCCGCGCGCGGCGCGTGACGGCGATCAACCGGCCGCGCCGTCGCCGTCGCCGTCGCCGTCGGCGAGCCAGCCGCAGAGGAAGCGGACGAGCGCGCGCGTGCGCTGCGCGAGCGTCGGCAGCTCGATGTACTCGTCGGTCGTGTGGAAGCCCTTGCCGCGCGGGCCGAGGGCGTCGATCGCCGGCACGCCGACCGCGCTGACGGTGTTGGCGTCGGAGCCGCCGCCCGGCAGCGGCGCCTCGCCGCCGCGCAGCCCCTCGGCCAGCGCGCACGCCTCGTAGCGGCGGAGCAGCGCCAGGGACGCGTCGGTGCGCTCGAGCGGCGCGCGCCGGATGCCGCCCTCGATGACGAAGCGCGCGCCGGTCTCCGCGGCGAGCCCCTGGGCGGCGCGGTCGAGCGACGCCATGAGCGCGTGGCCGTCGACGGCGTGCACGTAGCGGAAGTCGATCTGGCAGGTCGCGTGCTCCGGGACGGTGTTGGCGCTGGTGCCGCCGTGAAAGAGGCCGACGTTGACGGTGACGCCGCGGTCCCAGTCGGTCGCGCGCTGGGCGACGTCGACGAAGCGGGCGAGCGCCCACACGGCGTTGATGCCGTCGGCGAGCGCGTTGCCGGCGTGGGCCGCCTTGCCGTGCACGCTGACCGTGACCTTGCCGGTCCCCTTGCGCCGGGTGACGAGCGCGTCGGTGGTGCGGCCCGACTCGAAGACGAGCGCCGCGCGCGCGCCGCGGGCGAGGTCCTCGAGCATCGTCCGGGAATCGGACGAACCGGTCTCCTCGTCGGCGACGGTCGCGACGGCGAGCGGCAGCTCGGCCAGCACGCCCGTGTCGGCGAGCGCGGCGAGCGCGGTGCGGATCGTCGCGAGGCCGCCCTTCATGTCGAGGACGCCGGGGCCGCGCAGGCGATCGCCCTCCTCGTCCCAGACCTCGAACGTGCCGGGCGGGAAGACGGTGTCGTGGTGGCCGATGAGCAGGAGGCGGTGGTCGGGGCGGGCCTCCCACGCGGGCGTGCGCCAGATCAGGTGATCGCCGCCGCCGCCGGCGCCGCCGCCGCCGGCGACGCGGGTGGCGGCCAGACCGTCGAGCGCGAAGCCGTCGAGCAGCAGGTCGGCGACGCGGTTGCACCCGGCGACGTTGGCCGTGTAGGAGTTGACCTCGACCCAGCGGCGCAGGAGCGGCAACAGCTCGGCGGCGCGGCGGTCGGCGGCGGCGAGAGCGCGGGTCTCGAGCGCGGGGTCCGACATCGGGCGCACGGTAGCACGCCGGCGGCGCACGCCCGGGCGAGCGCCCCGTGCGCGACGGCCGACCGCGCGTGCTCGACCGCCACCGCGCGCGGCGGTACAACGCGCGCATGAGCGCACGACGGTTCAAGGCCGCGATCATCGGCGGCAGCGGCTACGGCGCCGGCGAGATGCTGCGGCGCCTGCTCATCCATCCCGAGGTCGAGGTGGCGCGGGTCGCCTCGATCGATCACGTCGGCAAGCCGGTGTGGCACGCGCACCCGCACCTGACCGGCCTCACCGACCTCGTCTTCGAGGACCTGGCGCCGCGCGACGCCGCCCGCGGCTGCGACGTCGCGCTGCTCGCGCTGCCGCACAAGGTCACCGCCGCGAAGGTGCCCGAGCTGTTCGAGCTGGGCGTGAAGATCGTCGACATGTCGGGCGACTTCCGGCTGGCCGACGCGGCGGCGTACCAGCGCTTCTACGGCGCCGCCCACCCGCACCCGGAGCTGCTCGGCACGTTCGTCTACGGCCTGCCCGAGCTCCACCGCGACAAGATCAAGGCGGCCCGCCACGTGGCGTCGCCCGGCTGCTTCGCGACGACGATCGAGCTGGCGCTCTTGCCGCTGGCGAAGGCGGGGCTGCTGGCGGGCGCGACCGCGCACGTCGTCGGCATCACCGGCTCGTCGGGATCGGGCGCGGCGCCGCAGGAGGGCACGCACCACCCGGTGCGCGCGGTGAACCTCAAGACGTACAAGCCGCTCGTCCACCAGCACACGCCGGAGATCCTCGAGACGCTGGCGGCCGCGGGCGCGAGCGGCGTCGAGCTGCGGTTCACGCCGGTGTCGGCGCCGCTGTCGCGCGGCATCTTCGTCACCGTCTACCTCGAGCTGCCGGCCGACGCCGTCGACGACCGGCGGCTGGCGTCGCTGTACGACGAGAGCTACCGCGGCGAGCCGTTCGTGCGGCGGCCGACGACGCGGCTGCCCGAGGTGGCGGCGGTGTCGGGGTCGAACTACGCGGAGGTCGGCTTCGCGGTCGGCGAGGCGGTGTCCGGAAAGCGGACGGTCGTCTGCTTCGCGGCGACCGACAACCTGATCAAGGGCGGCGCCGGCCAGGCGATCCAGAACATGAACCTGGTGCTCGGCCTCGACGAGCGCCTGAGCCTGCAGGACCCGGGAGGCTGGCCATGACCGCCGGGCGGGCGGCGCGCGCGAGCAGGCCGGGAGGGCGATCGTGACCCACCATCCCCGGCACGAGACGGCGCACGAGCAGCGGCCGATCGTCGTCAAGCTCGGCGGCGAGGTGGTCGGCGGGCCGGTCGGCGCGGCGGTGGCGGCCGACGTCGCGGCGCTGGTCCGCCAGGGCGCGCGCGTGATCGTCGTCCACGGCGGCGGCCCGCAGGCGACGACCTTGCAGAAGGCGCTCGGCCAGGAGCCGAAGATCGTCGGCGGCCGCCGCATCACCGACGCCGACACGCTCGACGTGATGAAGATGGTCGTCGCCGGCAAGGTCAACGTCGACCTGTGCGGGCAGCTCATGGCGGCCGGCTGCAAGCCGGTCGGGCTGCACGGGGCGTCGAGCGCGGTGGTGCGCGGCGTGAAGCGGCCGCCGCGGGTGGTGTCGGGCGGCGGGCCGGACCCGATCGACTTCGGGCTCGTCGGCGACATCACCGGCTTCAACCGCGAGCTGCTCGACCTGCTCGCGTTCGCCGGCTACGTGCCGGTGCTCGCCTGCCTGGCCGCCGACGAGCACGGGCAGGTGCTGAACGTCAACGCCGACATCGTGGCGAACCAGGTGGCGAGCGCGCTGGCGGCGTCCGCGCTGGTGCTGGTGACGTCGACGCCGGGCGTGCTGCGCGACGTGAAGGACCCGGGCTCGCGCCTGCGCCGGCTGACCGTCGCGGAGGCGAAGGCGGCGATCGCCGACGGCACGGTGAGCGGCGGGATGATCCCGAAGCTGGAGGAGTCGATCGCGGCGCTCGCCGACGGGCGGGTCGGCGCCATCCACATCGTCGGCGCGATCGCCGGGGGCGAGCTCGTCCGCGAGATCGGCGAGCCGGGCGCCGTCGGCACCGCCCTGTTCGCCGCGTAGCCGCCGTCGCGACGCGCGGCCGCGCGCGTCACCCGCGGGCGCGGCGCGTGAGCCAGGCGGCGAGGGCGAGG
Organism: Kofleriaceae bacterium; assembly: GCA_035546475.1. Lineage (GTDB taxonomy): Bacteria > Myxococcota_A > Polyangia > Haliangiales > Haliangiaceae > UBA2376. The sequence goes on along the minus strand of DASZXE010001043.1, from coordinate 698 downwards.
TTGAGGAGCGCGAGCGCGGAGACGAGCGCGCCGAGGCCGAGGCCGGGCGTGCGGTAGCGCAGGTCGATCGTGTGGGCGCCGGCGGGGACGGGGACGGCGCGCGCGACGAGGTCGGCGCGCTCGACGGCGGCGGGGTGGCCGTCGACGGTGGCCGACCAGCCGGGCGCCCACGCGTCGAGGACGACCGCGACGCCGGCGGCGGTGACGTCGCAGGCGAGCGTGACCCGGCCGGGCCGGGGGCGGGCGAGCGCGCACGGATGGAGCGGCGAGGCGTCGATGGCGCCGGTGTCGGCGCCTGCCGCGGCCTCGACGCCGGGGTCGACCTCGGCGCCGCCGTCGTGCGCCGCGAGGTAGACGAGGGCGAGCGGCGCCGCCGACCGTCCCGGTGGAGCCGCGATCGCCGCGAGCACGTCGTCGTCCTCCTCGCGGCGCCAGCGCGTCGTCCAGAAGGCGGGCGGGCGGCCGGGCGCGTAGGCGACCAGCGCCTCGTCGCCGCGCCGCGCGAGCAACGACAGCGAGGCGGACGCCGCGTCCGAGGCCGCGACCGACGCCGGCACGATCGCCCGCGAGATCGCGTAGCGATCGAGCAGCCGCGTCGCGATCGACGACGTCGCCACGGCGAGGCGGTCCTCGCGATCGAGCCGCGCCGGATCGCTCGCCGGGATCGCGGCGAAGCCCCACGGCGCGCCGCTCGCCGC
>DASZXE010001042.1:0-4880 GCA_035546475.1 Kofleriaceae bacterium | reverse complement strand
GCGGCCGCGCGCTGGTGGCGCTCGAGCCGACGGCCGACGAGATCGCCCGCCATGCGCCCGCGCTCGCCGAGGCCTACAACGATCCGCGCAACGCGCCGCTGCTCGGTCACGCGGAGCAGCTCGACGCCGGCGACGTCGTCGACCATTACGCCGAGCTCGCGGCCGAGGGCGCGCGCCAGTTCCACCTGTTCGTCGACGGCGCGCTGGCGGGCGACGCCGACCTGCGCGGCCTCGAGGGCGGCGAGGCGGAGTTCGCCTTCCTCATCGCGGCGCCGGCGGCGCAGGGCCAGGGCCTCGGCACCCGCTTCGCGATCATGCTCCACGCGCTCGGCTTCGCGCCGCCGCCGCTCGGCGCCGGCCTCGAGACGATCCACGCGTCGGTGGTGCCGGCGAACCGCGCGTCGCTGCGGGTCTTCGCCAAGCTCGGCTACCACCAGGACGACACGCCGGCCGGCCGCGCCTACGCCGACGAGCCCGGCGACGTGGTGCTGTCGATCGGCCGCGCGACGTTCGCGGCGCTCCACGCCGAGGCGCTCGCCGCCATCGTCGTCGAGGCGCGCGGGTAGCCGGCGGCGGGCGCCAGCGCGGGGGCGCGGCGGCCGAAGACGCGGGCGAGCACGCTGCGCGCCGCGTGATAGCCGCACATGCCGTGCACGCCGCCGCCGGGCGGCGTCGACGACGAGCAGAGGAAGACGTCGGGCGCCGGCGTCGCGTACGGATCGAGGCGCACCACCGGCCGGAAGAAGAGCTGGCGCAGATCGGACAGGCCGCCGCTGATGTCGCCGCCGACGTAGTTCGGGTCGTAGGCGGCGAGCTGGCGAGGATCCATCGTCGCGCGCGCGATGACGAGGTCGCGGAAGCCGGGCGCGAACGCCTCGACGTGGGCCTCGATCGCGTCGGTGGCGTCGATGGCGGCGCCGGCCGGCACGTGGCAGTACGCCCACGCGGTGTGCATGCCGGCGGGCGCGCGCGACGGATCGAAGCGGGTCGGCTGGACGAACAACGTGAACGGACGGGCGGCGAGGCTGCCGGCGTGGACCGCGCGCTCGGCGGCGGCGAGGTCGGCGAGGTCGCCCGACAGGTGGACGGTGGCGGCGCGCGCGCAGCGATCGTCGAGCCACGGCACCGGCCCGCGCAGCGCCCAGTCGATCTTGAAAACGCCGGGCCCGTGGCGGTAGCGGCCCAGGCGCGCGCGGTACGACGCGGGCAGCCGATCGCCGGCGATCGCGGCGAGGTGGCGCGGCGCGACGTCGAAGACGTAGGCGCGCGCGGTCGGCAGTTGCGCCAGGTGTTCGATGCGCTCGCCGACGGCGAGCTCGCCGCCGAGCGCGTGCAGGCGCGCGACCAGCGCGTCGGTGAGGCCGCGCGCGCCGCCGCGGACGATCGGCCAGCCGACGACGTGGCCGGCGAGGCCGAGCAGGAGCGCGAACGACGCGGTCGCGAGCCGATCGAGCGGCACCATCGCGTGCGCGGCGATGCCACCGAGGAGCGCGGGCGCCTCCGGCCGCCGGAAGAGCGAGGCGGCGAGCCCCTCCAGCGAGCGGATCGCGCGGACGCCGAAGCGCGCCATCAGCAGCGGCGCCGCCGGCCAGCGGAGCGGGCCGAGGATCATCGGCAACAGCTCGCCGAACCGCTCGGCGAGCGGCGTCATCAGCGCGCGGTACGCGGCGGCGTCGCGGCCGAGCTGGAGCGCGGTCTCGTCGATCGATCGCTCGAGCGTGACGACGCGGCCACCGGGCAGCACGTGGGCGAGCGCGGCCGGCGGCTGCACCCACTCGACGGCGCGGTCGAGGCCGAGCGCGCGGAACCACGGCGACGCCAGCGCCAGCGGGTGCACCGCCGAGCAGACGTCGTGGAGGAAGCCCGGCTCGGTGAGCGCGCTCGTGCGGCAGCCGCCGCCGGGCTGGGCGCGCGCCTCGACGACGAGCACCGAGAGGTCGGCCGCCGCGAGCGCGACCGCGGCGGCGAGGCCGTTGGGCCCCGAGCCGATCACCACGACGTCGTAACCGCGCCGCCAGCTCATGGGACGTCGGGCTGCAAGCGACATGCCCCGGTGCGCGCCACGCTGCGCGCGCGCGGCGAGCACGCGTCGCCGCTGAAGCCGGCGCGACGCGGTCGCGGGCTCGCGCCACGCGCACCGAGTCGACCGCGCACGTGCGTGAGCCACGGTCGAAGCCGCCGTCGAGCAAGCGCGGAGGAGGACGCCGCTTCAAGTCGGCGCGCGTCCGGCGGCATGGCCTCTGCACTGGACGCCTCGCACAGCGCGTCTCCACGAGGGAGAGGCGATCCGGAACCAGCGATGCGAGAGCATCGCCATGAAGGAGTAGGACCATGGCGAACGAGAATCGCAACCAGGGTCAGGGCAAGAACCAGAACCCGAACGAGACCGAGAAGCGCGAGATGGGCAACCAGGGCCAGGGCGGGCAGCAGGGCGGCAAGCAGGGCGTCGGCAACACCGGCGGCCAGGGCGGCGGCATGGGCAAGGAAGACCGCTCGATCCAGGGTGACCGCAGCGGCTCGATCGATCGCGACAAGGACAAGAGCAGCAACCTGGGCCAGGAGCGCGACAAGAGCAGCGACCGCGGCAACCTCGGCGGGAACCAGGGCGGCGGCCAGGGCGGCGTGAGCCGCGAGGACATCCGCAAGTAGCGGACGAGGTACGGGCCCCGGCCGCTGATCGAACGATCGGCGGGACGCGGGCAGCGAGGCCACCGCCCTTCCGCGGTGGCCTCGCCTTTTTCGGCGCGCGCGGCGCCCGCCGGCACGGCGCGGTCAGGCGCTCGCCTTGGGGCCGACCAGCATCCGCGCGACGAGGACGTCGGCGAGCCGGGTCGCGCCGTCGCCGCCGCCGACCGCGACATCGGGCACCAGCTTGACGCCGGCGTTGGCGAGCACGGTCGCGATCTCGATCGACGCGAACGCGTCGCCGAGCGCGGCCTTGCCGACCTCGAAGGCGTCGGCGCGGGCCGCCCCGATCGCGCGCTGCGCGCTCGCCTCGGCGTCACCGCGGGCGGCGACGACCACCGCCTGCGCGCGGCCGTTGACCTCGGTCGCCGCGCCGTCGGCCTCGGCGCGCAGCCGCACCGCCTGGGCGTCGGCCTCGGCCCGCGCGATCGCCGCGCCGGCCTCGCCGCGCGCCGCCGCGATCGCCGACGACGCGTTGGTCTCGGCGATGCGCACCATCTGCTCGGAGCGCACCACCTCGGCCTGCATGTTGGCGACCGCGCTCTCGCGGGCCAGCGCCTGGCGCTTCACCTCGGCCTCGCGCTGCGCGTCGTAGGTCCGCTGCAGCTCGTCGGCGATCTTGCGGTCGGTCTGGGTCTTCATGAGCTCCGCCGGGGCCTGGATGTCTCCGACCAGCGCGTCGATGCACTCGACGTCGTACTCGGCGAGCGCCGCGCTGATGTGGGTGAACGCCTCGCGCTGCCGCTCGGTGCGGGCCGAGAGGAACTCGAGCACCGTCACCTGCTGCGCGCTGTTGCGGAAGTAGTTGCCGACCACCGGCTGCAGCACGTGGTCGACGAGGTTCTGCATGGAGCCGACCCGCGAGATGACCCGCGGGGCGTCCTTCATGCCGATGTGGATGATCGCCGACACGTCGAGCGAGAACGAGAAGCCGTCCTTGCTGCGCACGGTGATCGGCGCGAGCCGGTCGTCGTAGTGGTGGGCCTCGGTGCGGCCCGCCCAGTTGAGGACGATGTTGGTGGTGGGCACGAGCTCGACCTTCATGACGCGGATGTTGAGGGGGTGCTTGCCGGGCAGGAGCGGCTCGACCCAGACGCCCTTGCGGCCGCGCTCGACGAGGTCGCCGTGGGTGAAGTCGGCGCCGGTGACGTCGAGGTGCTCCTGGCCGACGTAGCTGACGACCACGCCGACGTAGCCGATCGGGATCTCGGTGAGCGGGACCAGCTCGACGCGGACGAACCACGGGTTCAGGTTCCACGCGCCCGACAGGAGGACCTCCTCCTGCAGGCCGCGGCAGCCGCCGGCGGCGATGAACGCGTGCGCGCGCTGGAAGCCGTCGTGGCCGGCGATGACCGGGCCGGCCATGTCGCCGGAGGTGATCGGCCGGCCGTCGAGGACGGTGACGATCCCGACGGTGTCGGCGGCGACCTGGAAGACCTGGAGCTCGCGCGGCGCGAGGCCGTGCTGGGGCGCGGTGGCGGCGGTGATGACCTCGAAGGCGATGGGGTTGATGCGGTAGGTGCCGGCGCCGAGGATGGCGAGCTGGCGGCCGCGCTCGCCGCCTCCGTCGAGGAACGCGGACGCGTCCTGGAACTGATCGCAGGCGACCGCCTTGCCGAGCACGCGCTCGGGCGGGATCGGCTGACCGTCGGCGGCGACGACGCAGGCGATCTGGCCGGCCGGCACGGTGACGAGCGGGACGCGCTCGACCTTGTACTGCCAGCGCCACAGCGGGAAGTGCCAGCCGGGCGACAGCAGCGCGGCCTGGTAGCCGGCCTCGCCGCGGGTGGCGATGAGACGGCCGGGCGGCAGCGGGCGGCCGTACCGCTTGATGACGAGCCCGGACTCGTGCTCGCCGATGAGGCGGATGCCGAGCACGACCGCGGTCAGCGCGAGGACGACGACCAGGAGGACGGCGACGGTGAGGGGCTGGGTGGTGACGAAGGCGAGCATGGTGGGACTCCTTGGCCGGGGGCTGGCCCGGTCGCCCGGAAGGAGGAGCAGCCGCCGTGCCGACCGGGGCTCGCGGCGAAGTGCGCGAAAGGATGGCGGTGCGGCGGCGCGCGGTGGCAGGGAGCCGTGAATCCATTCACGGATGCGTTATCCTGATGACGTCATGCCGATCATCCTGTCGTGGCGCGGGCCGGCGCCGCCGGCGGCGCTGGTGACCGCGTTGCGGAAGCGCGGAGTCGAGG
>DASZXE010001041.1:0-3566 GCA_035546475.1 Kofleriaceae bacterium | reverse complement strand
GCCGACTTCGACGAGCTTGCGCCGCGCCGCGCGCACCGCGTCGGCGTCGGCGCGCGCCTCGGCCGCCTTCCGCCGCAGCTCGGCGCGGACCGCCTCGACCTCGTGGCGCGCCTGGCGCAGCGCGGTCACCGCCTCGCCGTGCAGGCGGCCCTGCTCGCGGTCGCTCTGCGCGCGGCGACGCTCGCGCTCCATCCGCAGCGCCATCCGCTCGCCCTCCAGCGCCTCGAGCTCGGCGAGGCCGGCGGCCCGCTCTTCCTCGAGGCGGCGGCGCTGCTCGGCGACCGAGCGCAGGAGCTCGTCGACCGACACGCCGGTGTCGCCGAGCAACGTCTGCGCGCGATCGATCACCGGGCCGGGCAGGCCCATGCGGCGCGCGACGACCAGCGCGCCCGAGCTGCCCGGCACGCCGAGGTGGAGCTTGAAGGTCGGCTCCAGCCGCTCGAGGTCGAAGCCGACCGACGCGTTGGCGAACCGGGCGTCGGTCGCGCCGAGCGCCTTCAGCCGCTCGTAGTGGGTCGTCACGATCGCGGTGACGCCGCACGCGGCGAGCGCCTCGAGCACGGCCTGGGCGAGCGCCGCCCCCTGCTCCGGGTCGGTGCCGACCGCGATCTCGTCGACGAGGAGCAGCGTCCCCGGGCCGCACTGCTCGAGGTACGAGCGCAGCGCCGCGACGTGGCCGGTGAAGGTCGACAGGTTCGCCTCGAGGCTCTGGGCGTCGCCGATGTCGGAACGGACGTCGGTGAACCAGCCCATCACGCTGCCCGACTCGGCCGGCAGGTGCAGGCCGGCGCGGGTCATGAGCGCGCAGAGGCCGGTCGTCTTGAGCGCGACCGTCTTGCCGCCGGCGTTGGGGCCGGAGACCAGCAGCGTGCCGCCGGCGGCGACGGTGACGTCGTTGGCGACGCAGCGGCGGCCGGCGAGGAGCATCAGCGGGTGGCGCGCGTGCAGCAGCGCGATGCGCGGCGCGGCGTCGATGATCGGCGCGGCGGCGACCAGCTCGTCGGCGAGGATCGCCGCCGACGCGATGACGTCGAGGCGAAGGGCGGCGGCCAGCGCCAGCTCGAAGGCGTCGGCCTCCTCGGCGACCCAGCCCGACAGCCGGACGAAGATGCGCCGCTCCTCGTCGGCGACCTCGCACTCGGCGAGCTTCTTGCGGTTGTTGAGGTCGACGATCTCCTCGGGCTCGATGAAGATCGTCTGGCCGGTCTGCGAGGTGCCGTGGACGATGCCGCGCACGAAGCCCTTGCCGTCGGTGCGGACCGGCAGCACGTAGCGGTCGTCGCGCTGCGTGTAGTAGTCGTCCTGCAGGAGCGGCGCGTAGCGCGGATCCTTGACCAGCTCCTCCATCCGGCGATCGAGCTGCGCGGTGAGCGCGGCGACCGCCTTGCGCAGCGGGCCGAGCGCGGGCGAGGCGTGGTCGACGAGGCGGCCCTCGGGATCGAAGGCGTCGAGGATCGGGTGGAAGACGTGGCCGAGGTCGGCGACGTCGGCGGCGATCGCGGCGAGCGACGGCGCGGCGGCCGCGTGCTCGCGCAGGTGCTCGCGCACGCGGGCGAGCGAGGCGCCGGTGCGGCCGACCGCGACCAGCTCGGCGGCGTCGAGGGCGGCGGCCTTGCGGGTGCGGGCGATCGGCGCCGCGACGTCGAGGATGCCGCCGAGCGGCAGCGCGGCGTCGAGGCTGGCGAGGTGGCGCGCCTCGGCGATCGCGGCGATGCGCGCGCGCGCCGCGTCCGGCTCGGTGAACAGGACCGCGGCGCGCACCACCGCGGCGCCGCGCGTCGTCGCGCAGCGCTCCGCCCAGTGCTCGACCAGCGTCGGCCAGCCGAGGTCCTCCAGCGTCCGGTCCATGGCGGCCCCGTGTCTAGCACGCACCGGCCGTGGACCCAATGCCGCCTCGACCGGCGCCACCAGGTCCAGGTCGCAGTCGAAGCGACGTCGACGTCGACGTCGGCCTCGCGTTCGACGCCGACGGGCGGTCAGCGCGACGGGGGCGGCGGGACGACCTGGTTGCGGCCGCCGCGCTTGGCGGCGTAGAGGTTGTCGTCGGCGCGCTTGATGAGCATCAGCGCGTCGATCTCCAGCTCCTGGAACGCGCACGCGACGCCGAGGCTGATCGTCGTCGGCACCGGCTGGCCGTCGAAGATCACCGGCCGCTCGGCGACCAGCCGGCGGATGTGCTCGGCGAAGGTGACCGCGCCGTCGAGGCCGGTCGACGCGAGCACGCACGCGAACTCCTCGCCGCCGTAGCGGGCGAACAGGTCCTCGCGGCGCACGCGCGACTTGATGCGCGCCGCGATCTCCTTCAGCACGTGGTCGCCGGCGAGGTGGCCGCGCTCGTCGTTCACCCGCTTGAAGTGATCGAGATCGAAGAGCACCAGCGACAGCGGGTGGCCGTGGCGGGTCGCGCCGGCGAGCTCGCGCTCGAGGAACTCGAGCAGGTAGCGCTTGTTGTGGACCCCGGTGAGACCATCGAGGATGGTCATCCGGTAGATCTCCTCGTGGTAGGCGCTCTCGACGTTGGCGCCCGACAGGAACTTGAAGATCGCGTCGCCGAAGCGGACCTGATCGCGGTCGTGCAGGTGCTGGCGGGCGACCCGCTGCTCGTTGACGAAGGTGCCGTTGGTCGAGCCGAGGTCGGCGACCCACCAGCCGCCGTGCTCGTCGCGCTCGAGCCGCGCGTGCTGGCGCGACACCGCCGAGCGGCTGATCACGAGGTCGACGTCGACCTCGCGGCCGATGAGGTAGGCGTCGCGCAGGAGCGGCGTGCGCCGGCCGATCTCCGGCCCGGGCGGGTGGAGCAGGATGAGGCACGCCTCGCCGCGCTCGGTCGGGGTCGCGGGGGTGTCGAGCGGGCCGACCAGCACCAGCGTGCCGCTGCTGCGATCAGCCACGGGTGCATGCCCTCATCTCCGCCATCGTACCATCGCCGGGCGCGGTCCCGCCGGGAGCATCCGGTGAGGCCCGGGATCAGCTGTCGCGGGCGGCGCGCGGCGCCGCGCTACGAGCCGGGGCGCGGCGGCGGCGGGCGCAGGCGCTCCCAGGGCGCGTGCAGGCCGAGGTACTCGCCCCACTCGAAGCCGGCGTCGGACATCGCGCGGAGCTGGTCGGGGGCCAGGATCTTCCCGATGCGGCCCTCGGCGCCCTCGAGGATCGAGCCGAGGCCGCCGGCGTACTGGAGGAGCCCGGTGACGTTGCGGCCGTACGGCGTCAGCTCGCCGTCGGCGACCGCGGCGTCGGTGTACTGGAGGGCCTCGTCGTAGATCGAGCCGAACGCCTGGTCGAGCTGGCGGTGCTGCTCGTCGGTGACGTGGGCGGCCGCCTCGGCGACGCCGCGCATCTCGTCGACGCGCGCGCGGGCCGGCGCGAGCGCGAGCTCCATCATCGGCAGGATGCGCGCGCGGTAGTCGTCGTCGGACTCGCCGTCGCGGCGGCCGAGCAGGTCCTCGATGGCGTGGGTGCGCTCCACGCGGCGCTCGAGGCGCGCCTCCGCCGACGGTGGCGACGGCGCGGCGGGGTCGGCCGCGGCCTGGGCCTCGGGACGCGCGCGCCGCCAGGGGAGCAGCGGG
>DASZXE010001040.1:0-5553 GCA_035546475.1 Kofleriaceae bacterium | reverse complement strand
AGCGATGGGTGCGCCTCGCGCTCCACCGCCACGCGCGCCGGCACGGTGTCGAGCCCGACGACGTCGCGTGGCTCCCGCTCGCCGACGTCGTGGCCGACGTGCCGCTCGAACCGGAGCGCACGCGCGCACGCGCCGCCGCGGCCCGCGCCGCCGCCGCGCGCGCCGCGAGCTGGGACATGCCGCTCTCGCTCGACGAGGCCGCGCCCGCCGCGACGGATCGCTGGCAGGGCGTCGGCGTCGGCGGCAAGGTCGCTGGCCCGGCGCACCGCCTCGACGACCTGGCCCACGCCGGACGGGTCCCGCGCGGCGCCATCGCCGTCACCGCCGCGGTCACGCCCGCGCTGGCGTTCGTGCTCGACGGCGCCGCCGCCATCGCGTGCGAGCACGGCTCGATCCTCGATCACGGCCCGGCGATCGCGCGCGAGCTCGGCATCCCCTGCGTCGTCTGCTGCCCCGGCCTCACCGCCGCGATCGCCGACGGCGACTGGCTCGAGCTCGACGGCGACGCCGGCACCATCGTCCGCCGTTGACGACCGAGCCGCGCGCGCCTCCATCGCGAGCGCGGACCGCCGGCGCGTGACGCCACGCCGCCGCCGCTACTCCTCGTCGTCGTCCTGGTCGAGCTCGGGATCGTCGGCGACGTCGTCGTCCTTGTCGGGCGACGTGTCGACCGGCAGCGGCGTGCCGGCGCCGGCGTTCACCCGCTCGCGCAAGTCCTTGCCGACCTTGAAGAACGGCAGCCGCTTCGGCGCGACGTGGACCGTCTCGCCGGTGCGCGGGTTGCGACCCTCGTACGCCTTGTACTCGCGGACCGTGAAGCTCCCGAGCCCGCGGATCTCAATGCCCTCGCCACGTTCGAGCGCCGCGACCATCGAGTCGAAGACGCAGTTGACGATGAGCTCGGCCTTCCCGGTCGGCAGCTTCAGGCTCTCAGAGATCTTCTCGATGAGCTCGGACTTGGTCACAGCGGCGGTAACTCCGCGGAATCGACGAGCGCGTTGTGCTCTCGCTGGTTGCAGCGATTCTAACAGGTTGCGGCCCGCCCAGTCCCGCCCCGTACCCCCAAATTCCGCCTCGCGTGGCAGCAGCGTGGCAGGAGCCAGCGATCGCCTGCAAGCGGCTCGGCCACGACCGGTGACGCCACCCGACGTGTCACCCGGGCCGATCCATCATCAGCGCTGTGAACCCACACGCCGCACCGATCACCCGAAGGGGGATTCCGGGTGCCCCTGGCGCTCGTCCTGGTGGAGCTCTCGTGCCTCCATGAAGGGTGTCGGATTCCGGTGCCTGGACTGCCAGGCGATCGTCAGCTTGCGGCAGGCGTCGTCGAAGGGCGAGGGACGTCCGGCCGCCCGGCCGAGCGCGCGCGTGGTGGCGACATCACGTTGGGCCGACGTCGAGGCACGCCGCGAGCAGCGCCGGCCGGGACACGAGCCCGACCAGGCGTCCGGCGTCGTCGACGACCGGCAGCCGCTTGATGTGCTTGGTCGCGGTGAGCGCGAGCGCGTCGATCACCGGCGCGCCCGCCGCGATGGTGACGACGGGCTTCGTCATGAGGTCGGCTGCGCGCTGCGCGCGCGCCCGCCGTACCCGGGTACGCGCCTCCTCGCTCCACCCGCTCTTGATCACGGTCAGCAGGCCGGGCCGGTCTTCGGGATCCATCCGCTGAACCAGATCGGCATCCGTGATGATGCCGATCGGCCGCTGGTCGGCGTCGACCACGATCACCCGCTTCACGTCGGAATCGAGCAGCCGATCCAGCGCATCGATGATCGGCGTCGCCGCGGTCACCGTCGGGACCTCGCGGTCCATGATCGACGCGACGGTCCGATGCTCCTGCGGCAGCGCGCGCACCTGCGAGCCAGCGCGGCGGGCGTGGCCGGTCGCCGCGCTGCGCAGGATGTCGACCTGCCCGAGCATCCCGACCAGGCGGCCGGCCTCGTCGACGACGGGGAGCCGCTTGAGCTTGTTGGTGTGCATGACGTGGGCGGCGTCGCCCAGCGGGGTCGCCGCGGTCACCGTGGGCGACCGGCTGATCGCGCTGTCCACGATCGCGCCGGCGGCCCTCAACTTGGCGAGGTGCTCGCGGACCGCCTCGGGCCCGGCGGCTCGGTGCAGGTCGAGATCGATGCCGGCGAGGCTGTGCTCGACGAGGTCCGCTTCGTCGACCATGCCGACGAACCGGTGGTCGGCGTCGACCACCGGCAGCGCCGTATGGTCGCGCTCGAGCAGGCGCGCGACCACCTCGGCGATGGTGGTGTCCCGGTGGACGATGTCGGGGTTCCGCGTCATCAGCGTCCCGACGGCGACATCGGGCAGGCCGCCCCGGAACGCCGCCGCGTAATAGCGGATGTCGGTCTCGTCGACGGTCATGACCCCACCGGCCATCATCGCGGCGATCTTCGGGACCACCGCCTCGATCCGCTCCTCGGTATCCACCGCGGTGATCACGATCGGAAGATCCCCGGACAGGACCTCGATGTCGGCGCTCTTGATGAATGCGTGGGCGCCGAAGCCAGCGATCCCGCGCGTCACCGTCGCCCCGCCACATCCCGCCTTGCGCAGCACCTCCAGGATCTCCAGGTGGAGCGCGTGGTGCTGCCAGCGGTCGCTGTCGCCGAGGCAGATGGTCAGTCGCTTGCCGCGCATCGTCTGTCCTCCTGCGTTCTTCTCGGCCATACCCCGCTCACGGGCGGCGTCCGTCCGGCGGTGCCGGCTCGAGCATCCCGGCGTCAATCAACAGCGGGGCGACGTCCGTCGGCCCGCCGGCGGCGGGGAGGTACGGCGGCTGGTCGTGCTCTGGGCGCATGGAGTCCTGTCCGTGGAACAGGAGTCATTGGCCACCGGGAGCGGCGACGGTTGCGGCGGACTCCACCGCCATCCGATTGCTCCGAGTATCGAGGCGGCCAGCCCGCCTGTCAACCGAGCTTGACAGCGGCGCAGGTGGTCTTCACGATTCCAGCACAATTCGCCGGCGGTGGAGTCCGCCGCAACCGCCATCCAGCCGGGTGGCCGATGACTCCTACGGATGCCGTAGGGGTGATCTCACCGACCGCGGCACCAGCCCCGAAGCAGGCAGGTGACCGATGGAACGATTTCTCCTCGTGTGCGCCGGAAGCGCCGCCGGCGGCGGAACCCGCTACCTCGTGTCCTTGTGGGCGGGAGCCCGCCTCGGCGCCGGCTTTCCGTACGGCACGCTGATCGTCAACGTCGCCGGGTGTCTCGTCATCACCCTGGTGATGCACGTGGCGCTCGCCGGGGCCCTCTCGGCGAACCTGCGGTTCCTGCTGACGACCGGATTCTGCGGCGGGCTGACCACCTACTCGACGTTCGACTACGAGACCACCAAGCTCGTACAGGAGGGGCGGTACACGGCCGCGGCCATGAACGTCGGGGTCACCATGGTCCTCTGCTTCGCGGTCGGCCTGCTCGGTTTCGCGGTCGCACGGCGGATCGTCGGTTGATCGTGCTCGCGCCTCCGATCCGCGCGCGGGCCGTTCACGACGAGTCGACGCTCATCCGCGCGCTTGCCGATTCCCTCCGAGGCCAACACTGATGCTGCTCGACCTCGACACCCGGCTGTTCCTGGCGGTCAACGGCGCCCTGCCGCGCTGGCTCGGGCTCGTCCTCCTCGGCGTGACCTTCCTCGGGAGCACGCCGGCGATCCCGGTCTGGCTGGCGGCGGTCATGCTCGCTCGGCGCCAGCAACGGTGGCGGTGTGTCGGCCACGTCGCGACCGGGCTCGCGCTCGCGACGCTGGTGGAGCAACTCGTGAAGCACGCCGTCGCGCGCCCGCGGCCGTGGCGAGTCCTGGGCGACACGCACACCTACGGTCCACTCGAGACCAGCCCCTCGTTCCCGTCCGGCCACACCACGACGGCGTTCGCGATCGCGGTGGCGGTCGGGCTGTGGTGGCCGCGCGCACGCTGGCCGCTGCTCGCCGTCGCGGCCGCCGTTGCGCTGTCGCGGATCGGCATCGGTATGCACTACCCCGGCGACGTGCTCGCGGGCGCGGCCCTCGGCACGGCGGCGAGCCTCGGCGTCGCACGCTGGTTCCGACGCGTCAGCGGTGCGTGATCCGCTCGTACGCGTCGCGCGCGGCGCGGATCACCGCGAGCGCGGCGTCGCGATCGTAGAAGCCGGCGACCTCGACTCGCTTGCCCTCGAGGACCTTGTAGTCCTCGAAGAAGCGCTCGAGCTCGAGCAGCACGTGTGGCGGCAGCGCGGCCGTCGCCTCGCACCCCGCGACCGCTGGATCATCGATGCACACGGCGATGAGCTTGTCATCGTTGCCCTGATCATCGACCAGGCGCAGACCGCCGATGGGACGCGCGCGCACGATGGTGAGCGGGACCACCGGCTCCTGCATCAGGACCAGGATGTCGACCGGCTCGCCGTCCTCGCCACGCGTGCGTGGGATGAACCCGTAGTTGGCCGGGTAGTGGACTGCCGAGTGGAGCACTCGATCGAGGCGGAGCCTACCGGTGGCCTCGTCGACCTCGTACTTGAGGTGCGAGCCGCGCGGGATCTCGATGACGGTGGGGACGAAGGTGGCCAGGTCCGCGGAGACGTCGACGTCGTGGACGGGATGCACGGGGCCCTCATGCGGCGATGCAGTGGATGAGCAGCACGGTGATGTTGTCGATCCCGCCGGCCCCATTTGCGGCGTCGATCAGTTCAGTAGCGGCGCGCTCGAGGCTCGTCGCAGCGCTGACGATCTGGCCGATGCGCTCGTCGTCGACCATCCCGGACAGCCCGTCGCAGCACAGCAGATACACGTCGCCGGGCTGCAGCGCATGGGTCCGGATCGCGACGCCCACGGTCTCGCGCATGCCGAGGGCGCGGGTGATCACGTTCTTGTGCGGGAAGGCGCGCTCCTCCTCGGCCGTCAGGTCCGGCTTGACCTCCCGGTAGTCCTCGAGAAGCGAGTGATCGCGCGTCAGCGGCTCCACCGCGCCGCCTCGGACCCGGTACCCGCGCGAGTCGCCGACGTGGGCGACGACGAGCTGGTCGCCGGTGACCAGCGCGGTCACCACCGTCGTCCCCATCCCCTTCTTGCCGCGGTCGCGTCCCGCCGCTTCGAAGATGCGCAGGTTGGCGAGCTTGATGCCACAAGCCAGCCGGTTCTCGACGTACGTCAGCGATCGATCCATCCGGTACGGCCAGGTGGCGTCCTCGTCGGCCCGCGTGCGCTGGAAGAACTCCGCCAACGTCTCGGCGGCCATCTTCGACGCGACCTCTCCGGATGCGTGGCCACCCATCCCGTCGGCGACCAGGAAGAGTTGCTCCTCCTCGACGATCGAGAAGTAGTCCTCGTTGTGGGTTCGCTTCATCCCCACATCGGTCTTCGCGGCGTAGCGGATCTTCATGGGCTCCTGCTGTTGAATCGCAGGAGTCATTGGCCACCACGCGGTGACGGTTGCGGCGGACTCCACCGCCAGCACGTTGTCGCAAGAGTATCGGCAGGCTCCCCGGACGAGTCAAGGCGCCACTTGACAACCCTCTCGTCGGCTGGGAACGTTTGCGCAAGGTCGACAGGCGGTGGAGTCCGCC
>DASZXE010001039.1:0-4703 GCA_035546475.1 Kofleriaceae bacterium | reverse complement strand
GCCGCCACGCCGGCCGCCGCGGTGCCGGCCGCCAAGCCGAAGGCCTGGTACGAGAAGTTCTCGCCGAACGACTGGGACCACGACGGCACCTACTGGCTGCCGCCGTCGGCGTCGTCGACGGCGAACGGCCCCGACAGCATGTTCTATGCGGTCCTCGGCCTCTCGATCTTCTTCTTCGTCGCGATCACCGCCTCGGTCGTCTACCTCGTCGTCAAGTACCGCCACCGGCCCGGCCACAAGTCGGAGCCGTCGCCGGCGCACAACGACGTGCTCGAGATGACCTGGACGATCCTCCCGACGATCATGTGCGTGTTCCTGTTCGTCTACGGCTGGCGCACGTACCTCGACAACAACCTGGTGCCCGAGACCAAGCCGGAGAACCAGGTCTACGTCACCGGCTCGAAGTGGAACTGGAACTTCCGCTACTACAACGGCGTCGAGGAGCCGGTCCTCCACGCGCCGCTCGGCGAGCCGGTGAAGCTCATCATCACCTCGACCGACGTCCTCCACTCCTTCTTCGTGCCGGCCTTCCGCATCAAGCAGGACGCGGTGCCGCGCCGGTACACCTACGCGTGGTTCTACCCGACCCGCACCGGCATCTTCCGCATCTACTGCGCGGAGTACTGCGGCACCGACCACTCGCAGATGAAGACGCGCGTCGTCGTCCACTCGGCGTCGGACTACCGCCGCTTCCTCGACGACGACTACGCCGCCCACCAGAACCTGTCGGGCCCCGAGCTCGGCGCGTCGATCTACGAGAAGAAGGGCTGCATCGGCTGCCACACGGTCGACGGCTCGCCGCGCATCGGCCCGAGCTGGAAGGGCAGCTTCGGGACCACGATCACGCTCGCCGACGGCCGCAAGGTCACGATGGACGAGGCGTACATCAAGCGTGCCATCGAGAGCCCGAGCGCCGAGGGGCGCTCCGGCTTCCCGATCGGCACCATGCCGATCACCGGCCTCTCCGACAAGGAGATCGAGGGCGTGATCGCGTACATCAAGTCGCTCAAGTAGAGGTCACGCCATGGCGACCGAAGACGCACACGACGACGACAACACGCGCAGCTTCCTGGAGGTGAACCGGGGCTGGCGCAACTGGGTCGTGACGCTCGATCACAAGCGGATCGGGCTCATGTACCTGTTCGGCATCCTCGGCGCGCTGATCGTGGGCGGCTTCTTCGCCCTGCTGGTCCGCACCGAGCTGTTCATGCCCGGCGAGACGATCGTCGGGAAGGACTGGTACAACAAGTTCTTCACGCTGCACGGCGCGGTGATGGTCTTCCTGGTCATCATCCCCGGCATTCCGGCCGCGCTCGGCAACATGATCCTGCCGATCCAGCTCGGCGCGCCCGACGTCGCCTTCCCCCGGCTCAACCTGGCGAGCTTCTACCTGTGGTGCTCGGGCGCCTTGCTCATGCTCACCGCGGTGGCGCTCGGCGGCCTCGACACCGGCTGGACGTTCTACACGCCGTACAGCCTGCAGACCCACACGGCGGTGATGCCGGCGGTCATGGGCGCCTTCCTCCTCGGCTTCTCGTCGATCTTCACCGGCCTCAACTTCCTGGTGACGATCCACAAGTTCCGCCCGGCGAAGATGGGCTGGTTCCAGATGCCGCTCAACATCTGGGCGCTCTACGCGACCGCGCTCATGCAGGTGCTGGCGACGCCGGTGCTCGGCATCACGCTGCTCCTGCTCTTCGTCGAGCGCTTCATCGGCATCGGCGTCTTCGACCCGAACCTCGGCGGCGACCCGGTGCTGTTCCAGCACTTCTTCTGGTTCTACTCGCACCCGGCCGTCTACATCATGATCGTGCCGGCGATGGGCGTCATCTCCGAGCTCATCACCACGTTCTCGCGCAAGCACATCTTCGGCTACCGGTTCATCGCCTACTCGAGCATCTCGCTCGCGCTCCTGTCGTTCCTCGTCTGGGGCCACCACATGTTCGTGTCGGGCCAGTCGCGGCTCGCGAACATGGTCTTCTCGGCGCTGACGTTCTCGGTCGGCATCCCGTCGGCGGTGAAGGTCTTCAACTGGACCTCGACGCTCTACAAGGGCGACATCCGGCTGCAGACGCCGATGCTCTACGCGCTGTCGTTCCTGATCCTGTTCACGATCGGCGGCCTGACCGGCATCTTCCTCGCCATCCTGTCGGTGGACGTGCAGCTCCACGACACCTACTTCGTCGTCGCCCACTTCCACTACGTGATGATGGGCTCGGCGCTGGTGGCGTTCCTCGGCGGCCTCCACTACTGGTGGCCGAAGATCACCGGCCGCATGTACCCGGAGAAGCTCGGCCAGTACTGCGCGATCGGCGTGTTCGTCGGCTTCAACGTCACGTTCCTGCCGCAGTTCGTGATGGGCGCCCGCGGCATGCCGCGCCGCTACTGGGACTACGACCCGGAGTTCTGGCACTACCACCAGGTGTCGACGATCGGCGCGTTCATCCTCGGCATCTCGCTGTTCGTGGTCGTCTGCTACATGTTCTGGTCGTTCCGCCACGGCCGCAAGGCGCCGCAGAACCCGTGGGGCGGCACGACGCTCGAGTGGGTCGCGCCGACGCCGCCGACCCTCTACAACTTCCCCGAGCCGCCCGACATCCCCCTCCTCTACGACTACGACGATCTCGAGGAGGACGAGGAGAACGGCAACTGGGTGCGCAAGCCGAGCACGACCCCCCACGGCCCTAGCTGGGAGTAGTCGCCACCATGACGACGGCACACGAGCAGCACGGCGCTCATGACGAGCACGGCCACGACCACGGCTCGCCGTGGATCCAGCACCACTTCGACGACGGCCAGCACCAGTTCGACTCGGGCAAGCTGGGGATCTGGTTCTTCCTGGTCCAGGAGATCCTGTTCTTCTCCGGCCTGTTCGTCGCGTACATCCTCTACCGGAACCACCACCCGGAGATCTACGCGTACGCGCACCACTACCTCGACGTGAAGTGGGGCGCGATCAACACCGCGGTGCTGATCATCTCGTCGTTGACGGCGGCGTGGTCGGTGCGCGCCGCGCAGTTGAACCAGCAGAAGGTGCTGGTGGGGACCCTGGCGACGACGATCGTCTGCGCCTGCGGGTTCCTCGGCATCAAGTACATCGAGTACACGCACAAGATCCACGAGGGGATCCTGTTCGGGAAGCGCTTCGACCCGTGCATCGCGCCGGGCGGCGAGCCGCTGCCGAACCGCAAGAACGAGTGCCACGGCGTCAAGTCGAGCATCGTGTGGGACTTCAAGGCCGCGAAGGCCGAGAAGGGCTGCCTCGAGGGCGACTTCGACCAGGACCCGGCGATGCCGCGCATCCAGGCCCAGTGCGACGTCGCCGAGGTGACGTACGCCGGCGAGGGCAAGGCGCGCGCCGAGAAGGGCCGCCGGTCGCTCGCCCCGTGTGACACGACGCCGCTGCCGGGCAAGGAGGGCTGGGAGGCGCGGCGGCCGCGCGCGAAGGAGTGCTGGGAGCTGATCCAGAACCCGTGGGTCTGCCCGAAGGGGCCGGCCGCGATGGTCTATTACGGCGACGACAAGGAGCGCGGCGACAACATCGAGATCGACGTCGCGAACTGCAAGCCGGCGCCGAAGCCGGCGGCGCCGCCCGACGCGTTCGGTGAGGTCGGCGGGGCGCCGGGCGTCGGTCAGCCGAGCCTCGTCCACTACCACCCGGTCAGCAAGCACGACCAGATGGAGGAGATGGAGAACGGGCCGCCGCCGCCGCACACCAACATGTTCTTCAGTATCTACTTCGCGATGACCGGCCTGCACGGCCTCCACGTGCTGTTCGGCATCTTCGTCTACATCTGGCTGCTCATCCGCGCGACGAAGGGCCACTTCGGTCCGACGTACTTCGGCCCGGTCGACTACGCCGCCCTGTACTGGCACCTGGTCGACCTGATCTGGATCTTCCTCTTCCCGCTCCTCTACCTCATCCACTGAGCATCCCATGGCCAACGAACAACACGACGACCACGGCCACGGCCTCGCCCACGTCGCCACGGCGCGGTCGCTGCTGAGCACGTGGGGCACCCTGATGGTGCTCACGCTGCTGACGGTGACGGCGACGAAGGTCGACTTCGGCCCGACCTACAACCTCGCGCTCGCGATGGCGATCGCGGTGATCAAGGCGACGCTGGTGGTGCTGTTCTTCATGCACCTCCGCTACGACAAGCTGTTCCACAGCGTGCTGATCGTCGGCGGGCTGCTGGCGGCGTCCCTGTTCGTCAGCTTCGCCTTGATGGACTCGAGCCAGTACCAGCAGACGATCATCTGGGACCCGACGCATCCGCCGTCGGCGCCGATCGGGCCGCTGCCGGTCCCGTAGGCTGGGCGACGGGCGGGCTCGCCAGCGGCTCGCTAGCGCGCGTCGGTGATGCGGGTGGCGAGGGCGCCGCGCGCGGTGCCGGGGAACTTGGCGACGTAGGTGTGGGCGGCGGCGCGGCAGGTCTCGTCGATGCGGTGCGCGCAGAGGAGCCGCACGCGGAGCCAGAGGACCGCCTCGATCTGCGCGCCGCCCGGGCTCTTGCGGACGAGCAGCTCGAGGGTGCGCAGCGCGTCGGCGTCCTTGCCGAGGTCGACCGCCTGCGTGCGGGCGAGGCCCCACAGCATCGCGTCGGTGTCGGGCTTGTCGTCGCCGAAGGCGGCGGCCTGGTAGGCCTTGGCCCGCGCCTCGGCGGTCGCGGCGCGGGCGCCGGCCGGCAGCGGCGGGGCAG
>DASZXE010001038.1:0-4234 GCA_035546475.1 Kofleriaceae bacterium | reverse complement strand
GTGCTCGTCGGCGGCAGCATCGCGGCGGTGGTGGCGGCGACGTCGGGCAAGAAGTCCGGAGGCGGTGCGGCCGGGTCGGGCAGCGGCTCGCAGCTCGGCAGCGGCAGCGGCAGCGAGCTCGGCAGCGGCAGCGGCAGCGAGCTCGGCAGCGGGAGCGGCACCGGCACCGGCGGTGGTAGCGGCAGCGGCAACGTGCTCGCGATCGCCGGCAGTGGCGGTGGCAGCGGGAGCGGCAGCGCCACCGTCAAGCACACCCCGACCAGCGGTGACGACGACGATGGCGACGACGACGACGGCACCGACGTCGTCGAGGAGCCGCCGAACGGCAACGGCGGCAACGGCGGCAACGGCGGCACGAGCGGCCTCGATCCGGCGATGGCCAAGAAGATCGCCGCCTACCGCAGCGGCGTCCCCGAGTGCGACGAGTGGCTGCGGACGATGGCGGCGATGGCGTCGTGCCCGGCGGTGCGCGCCGCTGGCGCCGCGCTCGACACGTCGCTCGAGCAGATGATGACCGGCTTCCGCGACTACCGCAGCCTGCCGCAGAGCGCGCGCAGCTCGGTGGTCGACACGTGCAAGGCGGGGACGAAGGCGACGCTCGAGTCGCTGCAGCAGGTCGGTTGCAACGTCAAGGTCGCCGGCCCGAGCGACAGCTCGACCGAGCCGACCGAGCCGCTGCCGCCGGTGGACCGGGGCAAGCCGTACCCGGTCGAGATCAAGGGCTTCAGCGTCGACTCGTGGGACTACATGGCGTGGTTCCCGACCGCGCTCGCCGAGGCGCGCAAGCTCTTCCCCGACGCGCAGGTCGCGCGGATCGACGCGAAGGGGGTCAGCGCCGACGGCAAGGTCCACCTGTCGATGTCGGACGACTTCAACGTGCTCTACCGCTTCGTCTCGCCGAGCGCGGCCAAGCGGCCCGCCGACTACCCGAAGGGCGTGAAGTGGGAGCCGCTCTGCATGGTGCAGATCATCATCAACAAGGACGACGCGATGGTGCTGCCGATGAAGGGCTTCGGCTGCGAGGACCCGGTCCCGCTGCCGAAGTGCAACGCGCGGCAGATCTGGGCGCGCGCCATCGAGCGCGGCGCCGACGCCAAGAACGCGTACGGCGAGCTCTGGTACGGCTACGACAACGGCAAGTGGTCGTTCGAGATCGAGGGCGGCGACGACGAGAAGGACTTCGACGTCACCATCCTCGACGGCTGCTGATTTCCGCGCAGCGCGCCCGGGCGCGTGATATGGCCGGGCGATGCGCCGCTTCGCCTGGCTCCTCCCGTCGCTCGCGATCGTCGCGCTCGCCGCCTGCGGTGGGGACGGCATCGGCCCGCCGCGCGTCGAGCCGCCGGCCGCGCCCGCCGCGAACGACCCGGCCTTCACCGTCGGCGGCGTCACTCGCTGGAACCTGATCGGCAACCCGCTCACGCCCGGGCAGGACACGCTGGCGATCGACATCGCCGCGCCGCAGGGGACCGAGGTCGTCGACGCCTGGGTCGCCGGCGGCCCCGGCCAGCGGCTGACCGCCGGCGCCGACGGGCACTTCACCGGCGACCTCGACATCGGCGCGCTCGGCCCCGGCGAGCACGAGCTGCTGTTCGCCGCCGACGGCGACCGGACCGCCTTCGCGCGCGCGACGTTCCTGCGCACGCACCCGCTCTACTTCCTGATGTCGACCGACTGGGACTTCCCCGATCCGGGCGCCAACGCGCTCGACGTCCACGACCGGCTGCGCGCCGACCACCCGAACGTCCGCTACACGATGTTCGTCGGGCCGTACACCTTCACCGATCCCGACATCACCGAGGCGCGGCGCGCGGAGATCGTGACGTGGCTGACGGACCACCGCGACCAGCAGCACGACGAGCTCGGCCTGCACATCCACCCGTGGTGCAACTTCGTCGTGGCGGCCGGGCTGACCTGCATCACCGACCAGTCGACGGTCTACCAGACCGACACCACCGGCTACACGATCAAGCTCGAGGCGTACGGCGAGGCCGGGCTCGAGACGCTGCTCGACAAGGCGCGCGAGATCTTCGACGAGCGCGGGCTCGGCAAGCCGATCACGTTCCGCGCCGGCGGCTGGACGGCGTCGATCGACAACCTGAAGGCGCTGGCGGCCAAGGAGTTCGTCGCCGACACGAGCGCGCTCAACTGGCCGTACATCGAGGAGTGGACGCGGCCGTCGGTGACCGAGCTGTGGACCTGGAACATGACCAACTGGTCGCAGATCAACGATACGAGCCAGCCGTACTACCCGAACGTCGTCGACAAGCAGTCGGGCGCGGCGCCGAACCTGCCGATCCTCGAGGTGCCCGACAACGGCGTGATGGTCGACTACGTGACGGTCGACGAGATGAAGTCGATCCTGGCGGCGAACTGGGACGGCGCGACGCCGCTCGCCAAGCCGACGACGTTCATGATGGGCTTCCACCCGTCGCAGCAGTTCTCGCTCGACGAGGAGCACCGCCTCGACGGCATCCTCGACCACGCCGACCAGTTCCAGGCCGCCAACCACGCCGGGCCGATCGTCTACGAGGTCCTGAAGGACCTGCCGGCGGTCTGGCCGCAGCCGTAGCTGGCTCGCTCACCGCGGGCTGCGCACGTCGGGACCGGCGCGGCTCAACGCATCGGCTGCTGGGCGTCGGCGGTGGCGGCGAGGTGCAACGCGGCGCGGAGCTCCTCGCGCAGCGCGCGGCGGGAGGCGTCGTCGTCGTCGTCGGCCGGCACGTCGAGGTTGCCGATCGCGCCGTCGAGCGCGCCCGGCGCGAGCGCGGCGCGCAGGGTGGCGAGCACGGTCCCGAGCCGATGGCCGACGTCGCGCAACGGCTTCGCGTAGTGGTTGCCGCGCACCATGAGCGCGGCGCCGGTCGCGCTGTCGACCACGCCCTCCTTCATCTCATCGAGCCCCTGCAGGCGCACGTCGCGCGATGGATCGTCGGGCGGGAACGTCGCGAGGAACGCCTCGGTCAGCGGCAGCAGGCGCGCGTACAGCTCGAGGTTCGTCGTCGCCACCGCCAGCGCCGAGGCGGGGTCGCCGCATGCCATCGCGTAGCGCTTCAGCAGCGTGCGCTCGACGTCGACGAAGTCGACGAGGGTCGCCATGCGCTCGGCGACCGGGCGGCCCGGCGGATCGATGACGTCGAGCGCGCCGAGGTCGGTCATGCGCGCGAACTGCGGCGAGCCGTAGCGCGGCAGCGGACCGCAGCCCTCGGTGGCCGCGAGCCGCCGGAAGTCGTCGAGGCGCCACAGGCGATCGGCGGGGCCGAACGGCCGCTCGCGGTGGCACGCGGCGCCGAGGACGAGGACGAGGACGAGCACCGCTCCGGCGACCGAATGCCACGCACGCATGGCGGCATTGTAGTCGCTCGCGTCGGGCGTGCGTGGCAGAGTCGCGGGATGAGCGTCCGCGTCGAGCGCGAGGGGTACGTGACGACCGTCGTCATCGACCGGCCGGACGTGAAGAACGCGGTCGACCGGCCGACGGCGGAGGCGCTCTCGGAGGCGTTCCGCGCGTTCGACGCCGATCCGGAGGCGCGCGTCGGCGTGCTGGCCGGCGACCACGGCACCTTCTGCGCCGGCGCCGACCTGAAGTCGTTCGCGACCGATCGGCGCAACCGGGTCGCGCCCGACGGCGACGGGCCGATGGGGCCGTCGCGCGCGCTCTTGACCAAGCCGGTGATCGCGGCGATCGCGGGGCACGCGGTCGCCGGCGGGCTCGAGCTGGCGCTCTGGTGCGACCTGCGCGTCGCCGAGGAGGACGCGGTGCTCGGCGTCTTCTGCCGGCGGTGGGGCGTGCCGCTCATCGACGGCGGGACGATCCGGCTGCCGCGGCTGATCGGGCAGTCGCGCGCGCTCGATCTGATCCTGACCGGGCGCGGCGTCGGCGCGACGGAGGCGCTGGCGATGGGGCTCGTCAACCGCGTCGTGCCGAAGGGGCAGGCGCGCGCGGCGGCGGAGGCGCTGGCGGCCGAGCTGGCGCGGCTGCCGCAAGCCGCGCTGCGCGGCGACCGGCTGAGCTCGTACGAGCAGTGGGACCTGTCGTTCGACGACGCGCTCGCCAACGAGCTGGAGCACGGCGTGAAGGCGCTGTCCGAGGGCCTCGGCGGCGCGGCGCGGTTCGCCGGCGGCGCCGGCCGGCACGGAGCGCGCGAGTGAAGCAGATCGCCGGTGCGCTCCTGTGTGCAGCGCTGCTGGCGGGCTGCCTCGTGCGCTACATCGTCGGGCCGCGCCTGACCGG
>DASZXE010001037.1:0-1500 GCA_035546475.1 Kofleriaceae bacterium | reverse complement strand
GCCGCGGGCGGGGCGGTCCTCGCGGCGTCGAGCGCGAGGCGGAGCTCGCGCGCGCTGTCGAAGCGGGCCGCCGGATCGAGCTCGAGACAGCGCATCACCACCGCGGCGACCGCGCCGGCGTCGGGCCGCAGCCTGGAGAGCGCCGGCGGCTGGCCGCGCAGGATCGCGGTGAACACCTCGCGCGTCGTCGCGCCGTCGAACGGGAAGACGCCGGCGAGCAGCCGGTAGAGGACGACGCCGACCGAGAACAGGTCGCCGCACGTGTCGACGTCGCCGCCGGCGATCAGCTCGGGCGCCATGAAGCGAGGCGTGCCGCGCGCGACGTCCAGCTCGATGCTGACGGTGGTCGCCGGATCGCTCCTGACCCGGCGCACCAGCCCGAAGTCGCCGAGCTGGAGGTGCAGGCTGCCGTCGGGCTGGGCGCTGGCGAAGACGTTGCGCAGCGAGACGTCGCCGTGGACGAGCCGCTGCCCGTGGGCGGCCTCGAGCGCGAGGCAGAGCTGGCGGCCGCAGTCGATCGCCTCGGCGAGGGTGAGCGCCCGCGCGCCGACCAGCTCGTCGAGCGTGGGGCCCTCGACGTACTCCATCACCAGGTACGGCGCGCCGCCCGGCAGGCGGCCGAGCGCCGACACCTTGACGACGTGCGCGGACTGGATCTGCGCGGCGAGCCGGCCCTCGCGCACGAGCGCCTCGGCCGCCGCGCCCGACGACGCGTGGACGACCTTGAGCGCGAAGCGCGCGCCGCCCAGTCCCTGGTGGAGCGCGAGGTAGACCGCGCCGTGGCCGCCGGCGCCGAGCAGGCGCTCGATGCGGTAGACGCCGTCGACGACGTCGCCGGGGGCGAGGCGGTCGGGCGCGGCCGGCGTCGAGGCCGGCGCGGGCGCGCCGTCGACGCTCACGGTGCCGCTGCCCCGCCGCTCCATGATCAGCCTGCCGACGCCATCAGGGGATGCGCGCGGCGCGCCACGGGCGGGTGGTGCCGGCGCGCAGGACGGTGCCGGCGAGGACGTCGGCGCCGGCGCGCAGCTCGTAGCGCGCGTCGCCGGCGCGGAACGACAGCGCCTCGCCGCGCAGCTCGACGTCGGCGAGCGGCTCGCCGGCGCCATCGGCGGCGCGGGCCGTGCCCTCGACCTGCTGGAACCGCTGGGTCAGCGCGAGCGTGACGCCGTCGTCGGCGCGCCAGCCGCCCTCGACGCGCGCCGGGACGATCCACAGCAGCGCGTTGCGCCAGCCGCCGATCACCTCGTCGAGCGTCTCGAGGTGGTCGGCCGGCCAGCCCGGGATCGTCCAGGTGTTCGACACCAGGCGCGTGCCCGGCGCGAGCGCGGCCAGGCTCGGGCGCAGCCGGAGCAGGAGGTCGGGCGTGAGGAACAGCGTGATGACCGTCGCCGGCGCGAGGTCGAGCGCGAACAGGTCGCCCTGGTGGAAGGCGGCGCGCTCGGCGAGGCCGGCCTCGGCGGCGCGGCGGCGGGCGAGCGCGACCAGCGCCCCGTTCGACTC
>DASZXE010001036.1:0-6386 GCA_035546475.1 Kofleriaceae bacterium | reverse complement strand
GCCTCTTCAGGGTTTCGGGTGGCTGCCTGACTCAAGGGGATAGAGGTCGAGGCCGCCGCAGTGGAACAAGATGGCGATGCGGAAGTTCTGGAAGCTGCGATAGCCGAAGGCTCGCTTCTTGAGCATCTGGACCACCGAGTTGATCGCCTCGCTGCCGGCGTTGGTGATGCGGTGCTTGAAGTAGGTGAGGACGTTGTGGAGGTGGCGCTTCACCATCCCGGCGACCTTCTTCACCGGCGCGAGGCGCGCGCGCACCGCCCAACTGTACCAGCGCAGCCACCAGCGCTCCGCTGCCGCTCGGCTGCGCTGTTTCCACAGGTCCCGCAGCATCTCCTTGAGCGCCCACGCCCTCGCAGTCTTGAGGTTCGACCGCTTCAGGTCGGCGAAGTCCATCCGCACGTCGAGGTCGTAGCGGTCGACGGGGAAGTTGTCGGCGCCATAGAGCCAGAGGTGCTTCGAGCCGACCAGCCGGTCGTCGCCGTCGGCCCGCAGCCCCTTGTTCTCTTTCCGCCGCACCTGGTCGAGCGCCTCGTTCATGTGACCGACGATGTGGAACGGGTCGTAGACGATCTTGTCGGCGGCGCCCTCGATGAGCGCCCGGATGACCAGCGCGTACGGCTCCCACATGTCCATCGCGATGGCCTCGACCTTTGCGAGATCGTCGAGGGAGAAGCGCCCGAGGCAGGACATGAGGCTCTGCTTGGTCCGCTCCTCGGCGACCTCGACCACGTGGCCCTCTTCGAGGTCGCACACCATCGTGACGTAGCGCTGCCCCTTCGCGATGGCCTTCTCGTCGACCCCCATCAGCCTCGGCACCGTATGCGGCCGTCGCGCCAGTCCGCGGGCCACGGCGCGCGCTTTGAGCAGGTGCGCCTCGTCCCAGCTGATGCCGAGCACCTCGGCGCCGCCGGCGACGCTGGTCTCGAGCAAGACCGCGATCGCGAACCGCTCGAAGAGGGCGGTGAACCGCGACTTCGGCTCCGCCCACGGCACCCGCACCTGGCGCACCCCATGGACCGAGCAGCTCACCCGAGGCACCCGGGCGTGGAGGTAGGTCCCGAAGCCGCAGCTGTCGAGGTGCCGCCACACCTTCTCGTCGTCATGGTCATGCAGGCCGCACCCCTTCTTGCACTCCGGGCACGGCCAGCTTTCCGGCTTCTCGTGGATCGCGAACACGTCCACGCGGTGGGTCTTCACGTCGAGCTCGACCCTCTCGACGGTCCACGGAGAGGTCAGGCCCAGGAGCTGGCGGTACAGGTCGGTGTCGCGCACCCCGGCAGCGTATCGCCCGACACGGTCAGGCGGCGACCGCTACGCCGCTCGTCGAGGAGCCACCCGAAACCCGGAAGGGCCCGTTTCACCGGCGACGACGGTGGCTTTGCGGTGCCCTGCCTGCCGGCGGGCCGCTACCTCGTCAAGACGAAGGGAGCGGCCGACCAGATCGTCCGCGTGCGGCCCGGCGAGACGGCGAGCGTGCGCCTCGTCGTGCCGCGCGAGGCCACAGGGAGCGGCACCATCGCCGGCACCGTGGTCGACCCCGAGGGCGCGCCGGTCGCCGGCGCGGAGGTCAGGGCGGGGGCGTCCCGAGCCCTCCCGGCCATCACCGATGACGCCGGCCACTTCCGCCTCGAACGGCTCCCCGCGAGCACGTACACGATCTACGCCAGCGGCGTCGGCCAGGGCTCCCTCGAGGACGTGGCGGTCGGCACCAGCGATGCGCGGGTGGTCATCGAGTCGAGCGCGTCGGTCAGCGGCCTCGTGACCGCCCCCGGCGGCGCGCCCGACGACCTGACGATCGAGTACTTCGAGGTCGTCGAGAGCGGCGACGTCGTCCCTGGCTTCGAGACGTTCTTCCACACCAGCGGCGTCTTCTCGATCAGGGGCCTACGCGCCGGCACCTACGAGCTCCGCGCCGAGGCCGCCGGCGCCAAGGCGACGACGAGGGTGACGCTGGCCGAGGGCGAGCGTCGCACCGGCGTGGCGCTGGCGTTGATTGCGCGGTGACCACGCGCGGCGCCGCCGCCGAGACCGGCGTCCTCGTGTCGTGGACGCTCGGCCTCTGCGTGCAGTGACGATCACAGGTGCAGCGGGATCACGATGGGGTGGTCGCTGTCGAACGGGTTGTCGACGGTGATTTGCCCGCTGCGGTCGATCGCCACGGTGCCGAGGTCGAGCGAGTGCGAGGCGCAGACGCCGAGCACGCAGCCGGGCACCGAAGCGGTGGCGTGGATCGAGAAATGGCCGCCGCCGTTGTCGATCCCGAGCGAGGCGGTCCCCGACAGGCTGACCTTGCCGGTGGCGCCGGAGCGCACCTTCGCCGCCAGCCGCCCCTCGCGCGCCAGCGTCTCGGCGGCGCGGCCGGCGCCGGCGTGCATCACCTCGAGCGCGAACCGCGCCGCGAGCTGCTGGTGGCGCACGAGGAAGACCGCGCCGCGCGCGCCCTCGCCGAGCAGCCGCCGCTCGACCCGGTGGACGCCGTCGACGACCTCGCCGGCGACCCAGCCGTTCGGGTCCGTCGATCGCCGCGGGCGCGCCGTCGCCGTCGACGGCGACGGTCGCCGCCGCGGTCAACCTCCGCCGGCCGGCTCGCCGCGCCGCCGCGCGTCGCGCAGCGCGAGGTAGTCGTCGACCTTCCGCTTCATCGTCGACAGATCGCAGCCGAGCCGCTGGCGCGCGGCGCGATCGAACGCCTCCGGCCGCGCGACCTCGCCCGCCACGCCGAGCGCGTGGGCGACGAAGCCGGACTTCAGGTACGCCTCGCAGAACTGCTGCAGCTCGTCGAAGCGCTCGGGCGGCGCGCCCTCGGCCTCGAGCCACCAGGCCACCGCCTCGCCGAGCGCGCGGTCGAACGGCCCGCCACCACCGCTGCCCCGCGCGGCGACCGGCGCCGGCGCCGCCACCTCGGGAGCCTCCGGCTCGAGCGCGGCCTCGGCGAGGATCTCCTCGCACCGGCGGCGATCGATCACCGTGCCGGCCGGCTCCATCGCCACGCGCGCGCAGAACCGCAGCGCCTCGCGGAAGTTGCCGCGCCAGCGGTGGCGCCGCAGCAGGTAGTCGTGGGCGCCGGCGTCGAGCCGGTCGCGCACGCTCGGCCCGCGCGCCTCGCGGAGGAGCTGCTCGAGGTCCTCCGGCCGCTCGCGCAACGGCGGCACCCGCACCACGACGCCGCTGTGCAGGCGCCAGTACAGGTCCTCGCGGAAGCGCCGCTCGCGCACCGCCGCCCGCAGGTCGGCGTTGGTGCCGGCGACCACGCGCACGTTGGCGGTCAGCGGCTCCCGCTCGCCGTGGCCGAGCGGCTCGTACTCGCCCGCGTCGAGGAAGCGGAGCAGCTTGGCCTGGGTCTCGAGCGGCAGCGCGTCGACGTCGTCGAGGAACAGCGTCCCGCGGTCGGCGAGCTTGACGGCGCCGACGATCGTCCGCATCGCGGACGTGTAGCTGCCCTTGAGCGCGCCGAACAGCAGGCTGTGGGCGAGCGCCGGCTCGAGGTGCGCGCAGTGGACCGTCACGAACGGCGGCGCGTCGTCGGCGGCGGCGCCCGCGCGGCCCGGGCGCAGCCCCTCGCGGCCGCCGTAGATCGCGGCGAGCTCGGTCTTGCCGGTCCCGCTCTCGCCGACGATCACGAGCGGCAACCGCGCGCGCGCCGCGTCGAGCACCGCGCGCAGCGCCCGGTCCGACACCGGCGAGCTGAACGCGAGCGGCCGGCCCGCGCGCGCCGCCCGGCAGGCGCGGAACGCCGCGATCTGCTCGTACGCGTACGGGAACAGCTCGGCCTTGAGCGCGTCCCACCGGATCTGCGTCCGCTCCATGTCGCGGTCGGCGATCTCGAGGGCGAGCCCCTCGACGAGCGGCAGGCGAAACCGGCCGTCGCCGGCCGGATCGGCCACCGCGTCGCCGCCGTCGCCCGCCGCGCGCACGACCCTCAGCTCCGGCCGCACGCCCGCCTGCGCCCGCCACGCCGCGATCGCGTCGCGCAGCCGCCCGGCGACGACGTCGGCGCCGACGTCCGCGACACCGATCGCCGGCGGCGCCGGCCGCGTCGACGGCCGGTGGGCCGCCAGCATCAGGTGCACCTCCGCCGCCCCGGCGAGCGCGACCTCCGCGCCGCCCTCGAGCCGCACCGTCGTCCCGTTCTTGCTGTCGAGGTCGCGCGCGTGGACCCGCCCGCGCTCGCACCAGACGAGCAGGTGGTTGCTCGACACCAGCGGCGACGCGACCACCAGCCGCCGCGCCACCGCCGGCGCCCCCTCGACGCGGACGCCCTCCGGCTCCGGGTCACGCCCGACGACGATCGCCTCGCCCTCGGCGAGCGTCACCGCCTCCGCGGCCGCCCCATCCGGCCCATGGATCCAGACCTTCGTCATCGGGTGCCCCGCGGCAGTATCCCACGAGCGCCCGCCGACGAGCGGCCCGGCATCCTCAGGGAACGCGGACGCGGAGCAGGACCATCCCCGTCGGGCCGCTGGCGGAGACGACGACGCCGTCGCCGTCCGCGACGACGCCGCGCGCCGAAGCCAGCTCCCAGAGCCGGGGGAACAGCTCGTCCGTGTAGCGAGCGCCGTCGACCTCGGTCGGCTTCGCCGCCGCGCCGCCGCGCTGCTCGAGCGCGAGCCCCTGGCTGTAGAGCAGCACGTCGTCGCCGTCGACCGCCGCCGCGCCGATCGCGCCATCGCCGGGCCGCACCACCCGCAGCGCGGCTGCCACCGGCGACGACGCCGCCGCCGCCGTCGCGCCCGCCGCCCCCCGCCAGATCGTCGCCTCGCCGCCCTCGACCGTCACGACGAACGCGCGCCCCGACGGCTCGAGCCCCGCCGCCTGGATCACCCACGGCCGCGCGCCGATCCGCACCGACGTCGCGTCCACCATGACCGCCGGCAGCGGCCGCCGGCTGCGCGCACCCTCGGCGGCCAGGCAGCGCACCGACGACGGATCGCCGGCATCGCGCGCGCACAGCTCGTCACCGATCGCGAACGACAGCATCGGATGCGACCACGGCTGCGGCGCGCCGGCGCTGCCGTCGGCGTCGATCCGCCACGCGCGGTCGTTGTCGGCCAGCCACACCGCGTCGCCGGCCGGCACCATCGCGACCGCGCTCGCGGCGATCCGCCGGCGCTCGCTGCCATCGCGGCCGACCTCGACCAGCCGGTCGCGGTAGAGGACCCAGGCGCCGTCGGCGCGCGCGGCCACCGCGACCGGCGGTGCGGCGACCGGGACCACCGCGCCGTCGCCGAGGACGATCACCGGCGCCGCCACGCCGTCGCCGTCGACGACGCGCGCCGCGATCCCCGCCGCCGACACCGACGCCTCGAGGTGAGGCCGCACCGGCCGCGTGCGCGCGCCCGGCAGCTCGATCGCGCCCATCCCGGCCGGGACGCCGACCTCGACGGTGCGCGCCGACGGCACGCGATCGAACGAGAGCTGCAGGAGGGCCGCGACCTCCACGGTCGCGGCGGACGAGGGACTGGACATGGAGCGTCCTCTCTGCGGGTCGTGCGAGGAGGTCGAGTTGCCGCCGCCGCTGCACGCCGGCGCACCGGCCGCGGCGAGCCCGACCGCGGCGAGCACCGGCGCCAGCGCGCGCCCCCCCGCGCGTCTCACCATGGCGGGTTCCCGACGTACACCGTACCGGCCAGATCGGTGACGTTGATCCGCTGCACCGAATTGACGTGGTTCGGCTGGCTCCACAGGCTGATCGCCTGATCGCCGCCGAGCGAGACCGCGACGTGGCCCGGGATGGCGCCACCCGTGTGATAGAAGAGCAACTGGCCGGCGCGCGGCGTGACGGTGGCGCCGCCGGTGCCGGCCGGCGTGCCGCCCGCGGTGCCGCTGGTCGCCGGCGCCGCGTACTGCGGCAGGCTCGTCGAGAAGCCGAGGCCGCTCCACACCGCCGCGTTGGCATCCGGCGCCGCCAGCGCGGTCGTGTAGAAGTTCTTGATCCACGTCGCGCTCACCTGGTGGCCCAGGTAGGCAGCGTACATGATGCTCTCCCAGCAGTTCATCGTCGCCGTGTTCGGCAGCGTGCCGGTGCCGCTGCTGGTGACGAAGTAGGCGAAGAAGTCGTTGTTCGTCGGGTTGCGCCAGGTCTGCGAGCCCTCGAGCAGCGACGAGAAGACCGTCTGCGCCCACTGGGCGGTCAGGCGCGCGTTGATGAGGTCGCGCATGCCGCTGTCGGAGACGACCGCCTGCCGCTCGGCGGTCGGCGCCGCGTGGACCATCGCCACCAGGGCGTTGTAGTCGACCGGGCCGTAGATCTGCAGGCTCGACCGCAGGTCGTCGATGAGCGCGCACTGCACCGGCGCGCGCGCCGCGTCGTCGTCGGCCGCCACGCCGAGCGCGGCCCGCAGCCCGTCGGCGAGCGAGCGCCGCTGCGTCGGCGCTGACGCCGTCCC